>CAMFGQ010000032.1 GCA_945950065.1 uncultured Clostridia bacterium | reverse complement strand
AGTTGGTGAAAGACGGAAAAGTTCAACGTACTCTTTCCCGTGAAGATCACATTTTAGTGCAGACGCCTCAGGGGGCAAAGGTAGGCCTCTTGAAAGAGGCCTATGCAAAAGTAAGAGAAGAAGGCCTTCTCGTCAGCGATGATGCTTCTGCACTGGAAAACCTCGGTGAGACCGTCTTTGTATTGCCAGGAAGTCAGGACAATCGAAAGATTACCAGTCCTGAGGATATGAGGTATCTCAAATGATGCGCATTGGTCAGGGAATCGACTTCCACCGTTTTTGTGAAGGCAGACCGCTTATTCTTGGTGGGGAAGTCATTGACTATCCCTTGGGGCTGTTAGGCCATAGCGATGCCGATGTCCTTATCCACGCACTCTGTGATGCCCTTCTAGGGGCGCTAGGACTAGGGGATATTGGGGAGCATTATAGTGACCAGGATCTACGCTGGGAGGGACTGGATAGCATGGTGATGCTTGGGGAGATCCTTTCAAGGATGGATGAGATGGACTATAAGATTGTCAATGTGGATCTGGTGCTGCTTGGTCAAAAGCCCAAACTATCTCCCTATAAAGGCAAGATAAAAGCCCGGCTTTCAGAGGCTATGGGTATAGACATAGACCGGATGAATGTAAAAGCCACCACTACTGAAGGCATGGGAGATCTAGGTAAGGAAGAAGGTCTAGGAGCTTCATGCGTGGTGCTCCTGCAACGAAAAGAATAAGTAAAGGATTAAAAATAGAAATAGAATCAATAAGGAAAGAAACGTTTCAAGGAAGAAAGGGGAAACTATGGTTCGTGTTCGCTTTGCACCAAGTCCTACTGGTTATGTCCATGTAGGCAGTCTGCGTACAGCTTTGTATTGCTATTTATTTGCTCATCATCATGCTGGGCGTTATATTTTGCGTATTGAAGATACAGATCAATCTCGTTTAGTTGAGGGTGCTGTTGAGAATCTGTTAGTAGAAATGGATTGGACAGGAGTTCGTCATGATGAGGGTCCTGTCTATCGTGATGGAGAGTTAACAGAAACAGGTGACTATGGACCTTATACGCAAAGTCATCGTCTTCCCATCTACCAAAAATATGTACAGGAACTTTTAGACAAAGAAAAAGCCTACTATTGTTTCTGTAGTAAAGAAAGATTGGATGCCCTACGAGAAGAAGGCCATCATGGCTATGATGGACACTGTAGGGATCTAGATCCTCAAGAAGCAAAACAACGAGTAGAAGCAGGCGAAGAGCATGTTGTACGTTTGAAAATGCCAAAGGACACAGACCTTGTTTTCCAAGACTTAGTACGTGGGGGGATCGTCATGAACTCAGATGATAGTGATGATCAAGTTCTCCAAAAGTCCGATGGTTTCCCAACTTATCATATGGCTGTTGTTGTGGATGATCATCTTATGGGCATCACCCATGTCATCCGTGGTGAAGAATGGGTAAGCTCCACGCCTAAGCATCTTGTCCTCTATGATTATCTGGGGTGGGAGAAGCCTTATTATGCACATCTACCCAACATTCTCAATGTTCACAGAAAAAAACTGAGTAAACGTGAAGGCGATGCTGCAGTCTCGGACTTTAGAGAAAAAGGATATCTCCCGGAAGCCCTTGTGAACTTCCTTGCCCTTGTTGGTTGGAATCCAGGTGATGAGCGGGAAATCATGAGTATGGAGGAGATGATCGAAGCTTTTAGCTTTGAGCGTGTTTCCAAAAGTGGTGGTATCTTTGATGTGGATAAATTGAATCACATCAACAATCACTACATTCGAAAAGCTGACAACGAAAGGCTCTATAATCTTGTGAAGGAACATGTAGAGCTGGATCAGTTTGTGGAAGACAAAGAGAAGATCATTGCCATCATTGATCTTGTGAAAGAAAAGGTAGATCGTGTCATTGATCTAGCGCCCTATATCGAAGAATTCTACCAAGATGACGTTGAATTTGAAGAGGGGACTGAATCCATCATTGAGCAGGAGCATGTACCTGAATTGTGGAGCTTTTTTGCAAAGAAACTGGATGAACTAGATCCCTTTGACGAAGAAGGCATCCAGGCCAGCATAAAAGCATGTCAAAAAGAATTGGGTGTAAAAGGGAAACAACTCTTTATGCCACTACGCATTGGTGTAAGTGGGACAACCCATGGGTCAGACCTGGTAAAAACCATTGCACTCTTAGGTAAAGAGCGTGTCCTAAAACGACTGGCTCGAGCAGGAGAAAGAAGATGAAATTATACAATAGCTTAAGTTTAGAACTTGAGGACTTTGTTCCTATAAAAGAAAATGAAGTAAGCATTTATACCTGTGGTCCTACGGTGTATAACTATGCTCATATCGGCAATATGCGCACCTATGTCAGTGAAGACATTCTCGTGCGTACCTTGGATGCCCTAGGTTATGATGTAACACGTGCCATGAACATTACAGATGTTGGCCATCTCACTGATGATGGTGATGATGGAGATGACAAAATGCTTCTCGGTGCAAAGCGTGAAAAGAAAACCGTTTGGGAGATTGCAGAGTACTATACCCAAGCCTTCTTTAAAGACATGGAAGAACTGCGCTTAAAGACACCAGATATCATTGAGAAGGCTACGGATCATATTGATGATTATGTTAGCTTTATTCAGGTGCTTGAAGAAAAAGGATACACCTATCAAGCGGGAGGAAATGTCTACTTTGATATTAGTAAGTTTCCTCGCTATACAGAATTATCCCGTATGCCCCTTGAGAATCTTCAAATCGGTGCTCGCGAAGATGTGGTTCATGATACCAACAAGAAGAACCCCTTTGACTTTGTGCTCTGGTTTACCCAAAGTAAATTTGAGAACCAACAAATGCGCTGGGACACCATCTATGGTGAAGGTTATCCAGGATGGCATCTAGAATGTTCTGTCATTGCCATGAATGCCTTTGGACCAAAGCTAGATATCCACTGCGGTGGAGTGGATCATATTCCAACTCATCACACCAACGAAATTGCGCAAACGGAAAGCTATACCGGTGAAAAGTGGGTGAATTATTGGTGGCATGCAGAATGGCTCATTGATCAAGAAGGCAAAATGAGTAAGTCCAGAGGTGAGTTCCTCAGCCTACAATATCTCAAGACCCTTGGTTATGAACCTATGCATTATAAATACTTCCTTCTGGGAAGCCATTACCGTAGACAACTCCTCTTTAGTTTTGAAGGGCTGGATGGTGCCAAAGAAGCCTACGAGAGACTCAAAGCCCGTTGTCTTGCCCTAGATCCACCTGTTGAGACAGATGCCTATTGGGAGGAGTTTCTCCAGCCATTACGCAATGATCTCAATACCGCCAATGCATTAACCGTGCTCTATGACTGCCTGAAAGACGATAGTCTTAGTTCCGGTGAGAAAGCCTATGCCATTCAGAGAATGGATGGCATCCTTCAATTAGGTCTTTTTGAGAAGAAAGAGATCGATGAAGAGCTGAAAGGAAAGATTCAAGCTCTCGTAGATGAGCGTAGCAAGGCAAAGGATGAAAAGGACTATGCAAGAGCCGATGCTCTCCGGGATGAACTTACTGCTATGGGTGTCACCCTAAAGGATAGTAAAGAAGGAACCACTTGGGAGTTAAGTTAAAAGAGCTTCGACGCTATAGCCCTGGACAGCTTGCCTATCTAGGGGATAGTGTCTATGAACTCTATGTCCGTGAGTATCTTCTCTCCCAAAGTTTTTCAACTCCTGGGGAGCTCAATCAGAAAGCCTTGGACTTTGTATCTGCACCGAAACAGGCTAGGGCCCTGCAAGGGATTCGTCCATTGCTTTCAGAAATAGAACTAGACTTTGTCCGACGAGGAAGGAATGTGAAAACAGGGAACATTCCTCGTCGGGCTAGTTATGCTGAATATCGTCAAGCCACGGGGCTAGAATGTCTTCTAGGGGCTCTCTATGTAGAGGGTAAAACCCAACGCATAAGAGAAATCATGGAGGCCTGTATTGCCTCCTTGGAGCAAAACAATGAAATGGAATAAACGCGAAAAACTACTTCTTCTTGTAAGCATTCTTCTTTTAGTTGTGCTGGTTTCCAAGAGTCTCTTTTATGATGGATACGTTCCTCAAACTAAGGAAGAAGAACTTGCCATTGCAAAAGTTCATGAAGTCCTAAAGGATTCTTCTATGATCAAGAATAAAGTGGTTGGCATGAAGAAAATCAGCGAAGAAACAAAACAAGAACAAAAGATAGAACTAGGGTATATGGTGACCCTTCGGAAGTATTTGTTAGGTATTATCCCTGTGGGAGAAAGTCGAGTATTAGTTTAATGAGTGTTCTTTTAGGAAAAAATGCTGTGCTAGAAGCACTGAAGAGTCAGATGCAGATCAATAAGGTCAGCTTCTCTAAATCCATAAACCGAAAAGATGTGGCGGAGATCATTGCCCTGTGTGAAGAGAAGAAAATACCCTATACCTGGGTTGAGAAAGAGAAACTGGATCAATTGGGAAAAGCCCATCAAGGTGTAGCTGGATTTGCTAGTCCTATTGACTATGTCAGTCTTGACTCACTTCTTCAACATGAAGGACTTCTTGTTATGCTAGATGGCATCACAGATCCTCATAATCTCGGAGCCATTCTTCGAAGTGCTCATGCCTTTGGAGCAGTGGGCATTGTTCTTCCTAAACGTCGTTCTGCGACGCTGGATGAAGTAAGCTTTAAAGCCAGTGCAGGAGCGGCAGCACATCTTCCCATTGCTCGCGTTAGTAATCTGCGTGATGCAGTGGATGCGTGTAAAGATAGAGGGTTTTGGGTCTATGGAGCTGATCTTCAGGGAAAAAGCTTTTTACCTCAGGTAGAGTTCGACAAGAAAGCAGTTATCATCATTGGCTCTGAAGACAAAGGCATCGGTGATTTATTGAAGAAGAACTGTGATGTGCTCTACAAAATCCCCATGGGTGACTTTGATTCACTGAACGCATCGGTTGCTGCAGGCATTAGTTTTTACCAGTACTTTATCCAACATCGGTAGAGAATCTTCAATAGTAGTATGGTAAAGGCGTGAAAAGGAGAGATAACCTAAGGGGACTTCACAAATCTCTTTCTTGCTTATGCCAGGTGTAATAGCATGCTTCTCTCTAATTGAGTAATCATTAGAAATTTGTTATATAGAGAAAGTCAGAAATAGGCTTGCATTCTTTTGCTTCTTAGTGTAACATTGTGTGGTACTTGCCCTTGTGGCTCAGGAGGTAGAGCGTCGCCTTGGTAAGGCGGAGATCGGCAGTTCGAGTCTGCTCAAGGGCTCCAGAGAGAAAGCTTAGTAGACTAGGCTTTCTTTTTTCTCAAAAATCATTGACCCCGACACTTCTCTTTCTCATGGAAATAAAGGAGAGAATTGCTTTGGGTGTCTTGACAAGCCTAGATAGATATGGTAGTTTACTTTGGTACTGTTTATATTTTTAAGGGAGGTAAGACATGCGTGTATATGTTACTTTAGCTTGCGAGAAGTGCAAAAACAGAAATTATAATACATCAAAGAACAAGAAAAACGATCCCGATCGTCTTGAACTTACCAAATATTGTAAGTTCTGCAGGGAACACACACCACATAAGGAAACAAAGTAGGGCGACATGGCAAAAAAAGGTGAAGGACTTAATTTCATAAATCGAGTAAGTAACTATTTTCGCAGTGTACGCAATGAATTAAAAAAAGTCAGCTGGCCATCACGAAAAGATCTCAAGAATTTTACTGCGGTTGTTATTGCTATGACCATTATTCTTGCTTTGATCATGGGCTTTGCTGATTTGATTTTCCAACAAGTCTTCCTTCGATTTATATAGGAGGCTGTTTTGGATATGAAACCAGATCTTAAGTGGTATGTTGTACACACCTACTCAGGTCACGAAAATAAGGTGAAGGCAAGTCTTGAGAGAATTGTCGAAAGCCGCGATATGCAGGAGCTTATCCCTGAGGTCAGAGTTCCCATGGAGGAATATGTTGACCTAAAGGACGGACAGTACAAAAAGAAGACTAGAAAAATCTTCCCGGGTTATGTCATCGTCTGCATGGATATGAATGACGAAACCTGGTATGTAGTGCGTAATACAAAAGGTGTTACGGGTTTTGTAGGACCTGGCAGTAAGCCCGTTCCTCTAACCGATGAAGAACTGCGCAACATGGGTATTCATGAGGAGACTCCAGTGCTTGATCTATCTCTTGGAGATATGGTGAGCATCATGGAAGGCCCCTTTACGGATTCGGTTGGAGCGGTCAGTTCAATCAATGATGATAAACACACAGTTACTGTTCTTATCTCGATGTTTGGTAGGGAAACCCCTGTTGAACTTGAGTATCATCAGATAATAAAGCTTTAAGCTTTTTTATAGAAAGAAAGGAGATGCAATAAATGGCTAAAAAAGTAGTAGGTCTAATTAAATTGCAAATCCCAGCAGGTAAAGCAACACCCGCACCTCCTGTTGGACCAGCACTTGGTCAACACGGTGTGAACATTATGCAGTTTACCAAAGAGTTCAATGCTAAAACCCAAGATCAACAAGGACTTCTTATCCCTGTTGTCATTACGGTTTATGCAGACAGATCATTTTCTTTCATCACCAAAACACCACCCGCTGCCGTTCTGATTAAGAAGGCAATCAAGATTGATTCAGGTTCCGGAGTTCCTAACAAGGAAAAAGTCGGTTCCATCACAAAGGATCAATTAAGAGAAATCGCGGAACTAAAGATGGAAGACCTGAATGCAGCCAATATTGAGACTGCTATCAGCATGATCGCCGGAACTGCCCGTAGTATGGGTGTAACTGTAAAATAGGATTTTACCTGTGGGAGAGTCATCGTTATGACCACGGAGGAAAAGAATGAGAAGAGGAAAGCGCGTTACTGATAATGCGAAAAAAGTAGATTCACATGCTTTCTATGAAATTCCAGAAGCAGTTGAACTACTGAAAAGTATGCAAAGCGCTAAATTTGATGAGACAGTGGAACTCCATATACGCCTTGGTGTAGATGGACGTCATGCTGATCAACAAATCCGCGGAGCAATGGTCTTACCTCATGGTACAGGAAGGGACCGTAAAGTCCTGGTTATTGCCAAGGGTGAGAAAGCTGACGAAGCCACCAAAGCTGGTGCTGACTTCGTTGGTGCAGAAGATATGATTGAAAAGATCCAAAAAGAAAACTGGTTTGACTATGATGTGATCGTAGCCACACCTGATATGATGGGTCTAATCGGTCGACTAGGTCGTGTTCTTGGGCCAAAAGGGCTTATGCCTAACCCAAAATCCGGAACCGTTACCTTTGACATTGAACGAGCTGTAGAAGAGATCAAAGCAGGAAAAGTGGAGTATCGTTTAGATAAAAACAACATGGTTCACGTTTCTGTTGGTAAACTCTCCTTTGACAGTGAAAAGCTGGAAGAGAACATTCAATCCTTCTTGCAAGAAATGCTCAGAGTTAAACCTCCGGCAGCCAAGGGACAGTATTTGAAAAATGTTTCACTTACCAGTACCATGGGACCTGGAATCAAACTAAATAGAGGACTTTAATTTCCGAAGACAGCAGGTGCAAATAGCTTAATTTCCTGCCGAGGGACGATAGTGTATATACTATGCCCTGCTGTCTGCAGGGCATTTTTTACAAGGAGGTAAAGCATGAGCAAGAATCGCGAACGAAAAGAAGTTCAAGTGCAAGAGATTCGAGAAAAGTTTGCTAACGCATCCAGTGCGGTGATCGTAGACTATCGTGGACTCAATGTAGCTGAAGTTACTGAGCTACGTAGAAAATTCCGCGAACAAGATGTTGACTACAAAGTCTACAAAAACCGTCTCGTCAAACTAGCCATTGAAGGAACAGACTTTTCAGCTCTAGAACCCGAACTGACTGGACCGAATGCAATCGCTTTTGGTTATGAAGACGCAGTAGCGCCCGCAAAAATTGCAAAAGATTTTGCGAAACAGATTCCTACTCTGGAACTAAAAGCAGGTGTTATTGATGGAACATTCTACGACGTAAACAACATCCACGTAATTGCAGACATTCCTTCAAGAGAAGTACTGTATGCAAAATTCCTAGGAAGTATCCAATCACCCGTATCAAAATTAGCCTATCTGCTTCAAGCGGTTGCTGATAGTAAAGAAGAATAATGGAGGAAGCCATGACAAAAGAAAATATTATTCAAGCGATAAAAGAAATGACCGTTCTAGAACTGAACGAACTTGTTAAAGCATGTGAAGAAGAGTTTGGTGTTAGCGCTGCTGCACCTGTAGCTGTTGCTGGTGCTGGCGGAGATGCTCCTGCAGCTGAAGAGCAATCAGAATTTGATGTTGTTCTTACAAGCTTTGGATCCAGCAAAATTGGCGTCATCAAAGTGGTTCGTGGAATTACAGGTCTTGGACTTAAAGAAGCAAAAGAACTTGTTGAATCCGTTCCAAAGCCAGTTAAAGAAGGCGTTGACAAAGAAGAAGCTGAAAAAATTCAAAAAGAACTTGAAGAAGCTGGCGCTACAGTCGAACTTAAGTAATCAAAGAGATACCTCGCATTCGCGGGGTATTTTTTTGTTAGAAGACCATGAAGATGGGGCATAAGTCAAAGGCAGACTCATTTTGCCATAGCAACTCAAGGATCAGCACAGCTCTAGATAGGCAAATGTTGATCTTTTGTCCCCAGATGAAGGGAAAAATATGATTGCTCTCATCTTAAATTTGTGTTATCATGATCCCAATATAAGGTGTGTTACTTTCAGTAGGCATAAACCTTCCTATCCGGGGAGGAGTGTGCCTTTTTTTGTTGGAGGAACTGCATGTACGAACTCGTCAAAATCTTAAACAACAATGCCATTCTCGTGCGTCATCCTGACACACTGCGAGAGTCCATTCTGATGGGAAAAGGACTAGGCTTTCATCGAGAAATTGATATGAATGAAGTCTCCAAGGTCTTCCACATTCAAGACTCTGAAGAAAAGCAAAACTATCTTCATCTCTTTGAAAGTGTAGATCCAGAGGTACTAAATGCAGTTTCTGAAATCGTCGGCATGGCAAAAGAGCATCTAGGGAGTCTACATCCAAGTCTCTTCATTGTCCTGAGCGGTCACTTGGACTTTGCTGTCAAGCGATTTCGAGAAGGACATAATCTCGATAACAGGCTCTTGTGGGAAATCAGTCAATTGTACCCTCAGGAATTTGCGGTTGCCATGGAAGCAAGAAGACTGCTCAATCAACGCTTTAACATTTTTATTGATGCCAATGAAGTTGGCTTTTTGGCTCTTCACCTTAATGCTGGACGACTTCACCAGACGGTTAAAGAAGCTCTTCGTAGAACCAATCTCATTCAAAGCCTGCTGCTCCTTGTAAAAGAGAAGAGCCCGCAAGAACATTGGGATTATGTGAAGGTGCAGCATATTGATTATTTTAAGGACTTGTTTTACAGGCTTGATGGCGGCATTGTCTTACGCAATCCACTGCTTCCTTATCTCCATCAGTTAAAGGAAGAGGAACACCTAGCACGGATTCTTGCTGAAAAAATCCGCATGGAAACAAACTTTAACCTCAGTGAGGCAGAAATTGGTTATCTAGCCATTCACCTAAATCAGTTTAGGAACATGGCTTGATATATATAAAAAAAGGAGGATGTAATGAAACACTTACAAAAACTGGGTCGTGCACTGATGCAAGCTGTTGCAGTTATGCCAGTGGCTGCTCTCCTCATGGGAATTGGTTATGCAATTGACCCTACAGGATGGGGAGCGAACAGTCCCGTAGCAGCTTTCTTTATTCAAGCTGGTGCTGCTGTACTAGACAATTTAGGTATTATTTTTGCTGTTGCCGTTGCTTATGGTCTTTCTAAAGACAAAGATGGTGCTGCAGCCCTAAGTGGACTTGTTGGATTCTTTGTTGTTACCGCACTCTTAAATACAGATACCGTTGCACAATTACGTCACGTTGCTGCTGAAGAAATTCCTGCAAGCTTAGGCTTTGGCGCAATGAACAACAAGAACGTATTCGTTGGTATTCTCGTAGGAATTCTTGCTTCATGGATCTACAACCGATTCCATGATAAGAAACTACCTGATGCTCTTGCATTCTTTAGTGGGCGAAGAATGGTTCCGATTCTCACATCACTCTTTAGTATTTTGCTGGCTGGAATTCTTTACTTTATTTGGCCTGTTGTTTACAGCGGATTGGTTACCTTTGGCCAAGCAATCCTAAAAATGGGTCCTCTAGGAGCAGGTATCTATGCCTTCTTCAATCGACTCCTTATCCCTACTGGACTTCACCATGCTCTTAACTCTGTTTTCTGGTTTGACCTGGTAGGAATCAATGACATTCCTAACTTCTTAAACGGTGCAAAGAGCATTGCAGATGGAGTTGCAACACCTGGTGTTACAGGTATGTACCAAGCTGGATTCTTCCCCATTATGATGTTTGGTCTTCCTGGTGCTGCTTTAGCTATGTACCATACAGCTAAAGAAAACAGAAAGAAAGTTGCCTATTCACTTCTTCTAGCCGGTAGTGTTGCGAGCTTTGCAACAGGCGTTACGGAGCCTCTAGAGTTTGCTTTTATGTTCCTTGCTCCTGTTCTCTATCTTGTTCATGCAGTTCTTACTGGAATCAGTGTTTTCCTAGCTGCTACTTTCCAATGGATTGCAGGCTTTGGTTTTAGTGCTGGTGCCATTGACATGGCTCTGAGCTCACAAAACCCACTAGCTGTCAAATGGTATATGCTCCTAGTACAAGGTGTTGTGTTCTTTGCAGTCTATTACTTTATCTTCCGCTTTGCGATTCAAGCCTTTAATCTAAAGACTCCTGGTCGTGAAGATGAAATTGATGAAAATGAAGGTCAAGTACTGGATGCATCAACAACTGACTTTGGTCGTATGGCTGCTCAAATTCTTCAAGGCCTTGGTGGAAAAGACAACATTGAAAGCCTTGATCACTGTGTCACACGTCTACGCGTTGTTGTTAAAGACAACCTACCTGTATCAGAAGCACAAATCAAACAAGCTGGGATCTCAGGAATCATTCGTCCTTCCCAGAAAGCTGTTCAAGTTATCGTTGGACCACAAGTACAGTTTGTTCACGATGAACTGTTGAAACTGCTCTAGATATGAAAAAGATTCTCTACGGAGGCACTCTGGTTACCAGAGAAGGTATCGTTGAAGATAAGGCCCTTGTGTTTGATGAGAAGATCATTGAACTTGTCGATGTAGAGTGCATCAACCAGATGGAAGGGGAGAAGATCCTCATCCGCGGTTGGGTGCTCCCGGGTTTTATTGACATTCATATTCATGGTGCTGGCGGAAGTGATGTTATGGATGCTACACCAGAGGCTCTCGAAAAGATTTCTAATACCGTCCTTCAAGGTGGAACGACTTCCTATCTAGCAACCACCATGACCATGGAACAAGAGATCATCCTTGATGCTTTTGCTGCAGTGCGAGAGGCCATGAAGCACCCCAGTGGTGCACGCATCTTGGGAATTCATTTGGAAGGTCCCTTTATCAGTCCAGAGTACAAGGGTGCTCAAGATGCTCAGTATATTCAGAAACCACATTCAGATTGGATTCAAGAGGATCTTGATATCATCAAGATCATTACACTAGCCCCTGAGATGGATGAAAACTTTTCTTTTATCAAAGAGATGAAGGATAAAGTGATCTTGAGTATAGGCCATTCAGGAGCTGATTATCAGACTGCGACTTCTGCATTTGATGCAGGAGCTCGTCACATCACCCATTGTTTTAATGCCATGACAGGCTTACATCATCGAGAGCCTGGCATAGTGGGTGCAGCGCTTACAAGAGATTTTACGGTGGAGTTTATCACCGACAAAATACATGTTCATCCTGATCTTTTTGAGCCTATGATGAGAGTGAAAAAAGACGATCAGAGCATTCTAATTACCGATGCCATGCGTGCTGCTTTTCTAGAAGAGGGAGAGTACGATCTAGGTGGACAAAATGTTTTCGTGAAAGATGGAGCCTGTAGACTTGAGGATGGCACCATTGCAGGCAGTGTCCATCGTATGGACCAAGCTCTAAGAAATATGTTAGATGCGACTGATTTTGGGATAGAAAGAATTAGTCGAATGCTCAGCTACAATCCTGCCAAACTTCTTGGCATTGAGCAGGAGAGAGGTGCGATCGAAGCTGGCTTATATGCTGATCTTGTGCTTCTCGATGAGAACTTTGAGGTTGTAGAAGTCTATGTTGAGGGGCAGCCCCAACTGAAGAAAGAATAGCCCATCGGGCGGGAAGAAGGACGAAATGTTCTGGAGAAAGAAGAAGACAGTCAAACTATTGCCCCCTGCAAAAGGCAAGCTTGTAAAAATAGATGAAGTACCAGATGAAGTCTTTAGTCAAAAAATGATGGGGGATGGTTATGCGCTGGTTCCAGAAGATGGAACCTTTGTTGCACCCATTGATGGTGTGCTGGAGAGTGTTTTCGACACTGGTCATGCCTATGGAATTACCGGAGACGATGGTATTGAACTCCTGGTTCATATTGGGATTGATACGGTTGAGCTCCGTGGACAGGGCTTTCAAATATTAAAACAAGCAGGAGAGAAAGTTAAAGCAGGGGACCCAGTGATTCAGGTTGATCTTGACTTTGTAAAGCAAGAAGGGTACAACACCATCACACCGGTTGTCCTCTTAAACAAAGAGAATCCTGCATTAGAGATAAAAGAAGATTTTGTGATTCTGAAATAAGGAGAGAACCATGACAAAAATTATCATTCAGGCAGCCAATGGACTCCATGCAAGACCTCTGGCTCAATTTGTAAAAGAAGCTGCTTCTTATCCTGGTGAGATCACTCTTTCAAAGGGTGATAAAGTCGCCAGCGCAAAATCCATGATGAAGCTTCTTGGTCTTGGTGTTAAGCAGGGTGATGAAGTGACTCTTCATGTAGATGGTTGTGACGCTACAGAAGAGAAACTTGCCAAAATCTTGGAAGAGATGCAATGAAGCGGGAAATGAAAGGCCTGGGGATTTCTCCAGGTTTTGTTTTAGGGGAACTTTGGAAAAGGGAAGAGGAGCTGGCTCTGCCCCAAAGATGTAATGATACAGAAGACCAACTCCAATCCTTTCATCAGGTCTTAACGCAGGTGAGAGAAGAAAATGAAGAACGAAGCAAAGATCCTGCACTGACTCCTGAAGAAGCAGAGATTTTTGAAGCTCATGATCTCATGCTCATGGATCCGGAGTGGATCGGTGAGATCGAGGAGATGATTAAGGAAAAGCATTGTGCTGCCTATGCTATTGCAGAAGTATCAAAACAAATGGCTGCAACCCTAGAAGCCCTTGATGATGAATACCTTGCTGAGCGTGCACGGGACATAAGAG
>CAMFGQ010000031.1 GCA_945950065.1 uncultured Clostridia bacterium | reverse complement strand
AAAAAAAGAGGGCAGCCACTGCTACCCTCAATTCCTTTACTGCTGTTTAACAGCCTCAGCGCCTTTTTCAAAGGCTTTCTCATTGATCTCCATAAGATGTGCTTTGCTTGCGCCCAGCTTCTCTGAAAGAGCTTCTAGAACACTTTCCTTCTTCACTGCACCAGTCAGTTCAACAAAGGCACCCAGCATAACAATGTTTGCTACACGCATGTTTCCAAGTTCAGCAGCAATCTCATTGCTAGGCACATAGACAGCCTTAATGTCATCTCGTGTGGGTTTTGCATCAATTAACGAAGAGTTAATGAGGCAGACTCCACCTGGTACTAAATCTTCTTCAAATTTGAAGAGAGAAGGTTGGTTCATCACAATGATGGAGGTTGCATTTTTAGAAATAACTGGTGATCCAATGGCTTCTTCATCCATCATGACGGTACAGTTAGCTGTTCCACCACGCATTTCGGGGCCATAGGAAGGTAACCAGGTTACTTGCTTATCTTCAAGCATGCCTGCATAGGTAAGAAGTTGACCCATAAGCATAACGCCTTGGCCACCAAATCCCGCTAGAATTGTACGTTCAGCCATTTTATTCCTCCTCTGCAGGATCCCTGTACTTCCCGATTGGGTAGTAGGGAATCATGTTTTCTCGTAGCCAGTTCAGTGCAGTTGGTGCATCCATTCCCCAGTTGGTAGGACAAGTGGAAAGAACTTCAACAATAGCAAAGCCTTCCCCTTTGATCTGTGTTTCAAAGGCACGCTTAATAGCAGCTTTTGCCTTACGCACATTGCCAGGGGTATCCACGGCAACACGCTCAACATAAGTTGCACCAGGAATGGTAGCTAACATCTCAGCAATACGGATAGGAAAACCTACTTGCTTTGGATCACGTCCATAGGGAGAAGTAGTGGTGCGTTGCCCTGGTAAAGAAGTAGGAGCCATTTGTCCACCCGTCATACCATAAATGGCATTGTTGACGAAGATGGTGGTGATGTTTTCACTTCTATGAGCTGCATGAACAATTTCTGCAGTACCGATGGAAGCAAGGTCACCATCACCTTGATAGGTGAACACAATGTTTTCAGGGCGAACACGCTTGATTCCCGTGGCCACAGCAGGTGCACGACCATGGGCAGCTTCATGCATGTCACAGTTAAAATAATTGTAGGCAAGAACAGAACATCCAACTGGTGCTACACCAATGGCTTGATCCAACACACCTAGTTCTTCAAGGACTTCACCGACCAGACGGTGAATGATACCATGGGTACAACCTGGACAGTAGTGTGTTTCATTATCTGTCAGTCCCCTTGTTTTTTGAAATACAATAGGCATTATTTTCTCCCTTCTACAATCTTCATCACTGCATCTTCAATGAGTTGAGGTGTAGGAATCATTCCGCCGGAACGACCAACAAAATGAACATCACGTTTTCCTTCATTGACGATTTTCACATCATCAATCATTTGACCCATACTCATCTCAACAACTAGGAGATCTTTTGTTTTTTCATCTAATTCTTTAAAGGCAACTTCTGGGAAAGGCCACAGGGTAATAGGACGGATCATGCCCGCTTTAATCCCCTTCTTTTCCAGATTTTCAATGGCAGTTTTAGCAATACGTGCTGTTGTACCATAGGCAACGATCACGACTTCAGCATCTTCCAGTTGGTGATTCTCATAGCGCTGCTCATTTTCCTCAATGGTCTTATATTTTCTTTCTAAATGCTCATTATGATCTTCTAGAACATCAGGAGCTAAGTAGAGGGAGTTGATGATGTTTGGCTTTCTCTTACCACCTGTACCGGTTGTTGCCCAGTCCTTCTCAGGCAGGTTGTCCTCATCCATCTTTTTGATTTCAACAGGCTCCATCATTTGGCCAATCATTCCATCACCCATGACCATAACAGGGTTGCGATAATAGTCAGCTTTGTGAAAAGCAAGTTGCATAAAGTCTACAAGTTCCTGTAGATTGCTTGGTGCGTAGACAATTAAGCGATAGTCACCATTTCCACCACCACGGGTAGCTTGGAAATAGTCACTTTGAGCAGGTTGGATACCACCAAGGCCTGGTCCACCACGAACGATGTTGACGATAACACAAGGTAGTTCTGCCCCTGCAATATAAGAAATCCCTTCTTGTTTCAGAGCAATTCCTGGAGAAGAAGAGCTGGTCATGACGCGTACACCACTTCCTGCTGCACCATAGACCATATTGATTGCTGCGACTTCACTTTCGGCTTGTAAGAAAACTCCACCATGCTTTGGTAGTTCTCTTGACATGTATTCCGGCAGTTCACTTTGAGGGGTAATGGGATAACCAAAGAAATACTTACAGCCAGCATTAATGGCTGCAGCGCCAATGGCTTCATTCCCCTTCATTAATACTTTTGCCATGCTTTTCCTCCTAAAATCTTTCCACAGTAATGACTACATCAGGGCACATGGTTGCACAGTTTGCACACCCAATGCATTTGTCCGGTTCTTTTAAATAAGCGGGATTGTATCCCTTTGCATTAATTTGTGTTCGATCTAGTGCTAGACATTGGACGGGACATACTGTTACACAGAGCCCACATCCCTTACAAATTTCCTGCTTAAATGTAACCGTTCCTTTTGCCACTTGAATCCTCCTTTTACATCCAATCTTCGCGCATATACATGCCCACTTCTACTTGTTCTCCCTCTAGATCTTTTGGTAAGTCTGCTAAGGCAGATGGTATACCACTGATATAGCGGATGGGTATGCCTCGTTCTTCTTTTACTCGCTGGGCTAAGGCATAACCCTCTAAGATGTCCTGGGCAGTTGTGTCGCGTAAAAAATGACTATTCACAACCAGTCCACTAACCTTGAGACCTGACACCATCTCAATGCCATCGAGATGTTTCAGTGCTCCTTCTAGGGTACTGGTTTCGGGCCGATGGGAATTGATGACATAGAGAAGTTCATAACCGCTCTCCTCTACATCCTTTTTAAAATTAACCAGAGCATTGGTACCTGCCATGTCTCCACCCACATCTAGAATCACCTCTGTTGTTGTGTCGTGGATGGGACCCCTGATCTCAGCTGAAATCGCTGGAAGATCAAGGGTGGATTGATGACCTAAAGAAGAGCTGATCACATGGATCCCTGCTTGTTCTAATAGGTCGGCACGCTCCCTACTCCTAAAATAGACATTGACGATGTCAAGATCTGCCAGGGCAACCTTCTTCCCTTCTGCTGCCATTTTCATAGCAAGACTGACGGAGAACTCTGTTTTCCCTGTACCATAATGTCCGGTAACAATCTTAACCCTCATAATCTTTTGCTTTTTCCTCTCCTCGCATGACACGTAGAGCACCTGCTGCTAGGGCTTCCATTTCGTCTTCACCTGGATAACGGATGACTGGTGCAATAAAGCCTACATGGGCCTCAATATAGTCCCCAATATCCTCAGAATAAACTAGACCACCAGTAAGGATGATGGCATCGACTTTCCCCTTGAGCACAGTTGCACAAGCACCTATCTCCTTAGCTGTCTGATAGCAGAGGGCATCCTGGATCAGTTTAGCTTCTTTATCGCCAGCTTCAATGCGTTTTGCCACTTCAATCCCATCATTGGTCCCTAGATAGGATACATAGCCACCTCGTCCGGTGATCATTTTTTTGACTTCCTCATAGGTGTATTCTCCACTAAAACAGAGTTTAGCAAGTCCACCTACTGGTAAGCCACCACTTCGCTCAGGTGAGAAGGGACCTTCACCATCCAGGGCATTGTTCACATCAATGATTCTTCCTTTTTGATGTGCACCTACAGAAACTCCGCCACCTAGGTGAGCAACGATAAGATTCAGTTTGTCGTAGCTGGTGTTATTTTCCTTGGCATAGCGATAAGAAACTGCCTTTTGGTTCAGTGCATGAACGATGCTCCTGCGTTCTAACAGGCGATGTCCACTGATTCGTGCAACTTCTTGCAGCTCATCCACAACAACAGGGTCAACGATAAAGGATGGGATGTTGGCATCATCAGCAATCTGCTTTGCCAAAACGGCTCCTAGATTGGATGCATGCTGTCCCAAAACGCCTTCTTTGGAATCCTTTAACAGTGCTTCATTGACAGAATAGGTTCCACCTGAGATAGGCTTTACCAGACCACCACGACCCACAACAGCATCTAGGCTTCCTAGGGAGATGTTGGCTTCCTTTAGGGTATCTGTGATGATTTGTTTTCTGAAATCTGTTTGATCAATGATCTTTTCAAAGGTACAGATTTCATCGGTGCTGTGGCGAAGTGTCTTTTCATAAATAGGAGTTTCATCTTCAAAGATCGCAATCTTTGTGGAGGTACTCCCAGGGTTAATGGCCAAAATTGTATACATACTTACTCCTTCAGCTCTTCAGCCAAGAGGGCTGCTAGAGCAATTGAATTCATTTTTGCGTCCTCACTATCAGCTCTTGATGTCAGAACAATAGGATGACTAGCCCCTACAATGGTTCCTGCAACACGAGAATCGGTTAAAAAGCCAAGGCTTTTATAGAGGATATTTCCAGCTTCGATTTGTGGGGCAAGAAGAATGTCTGCATCTCCTGCAACAGGACTTGTGAGCCCTTTGATTTCAGCTGAAGCTTTGCTTACTGCATTGTCTAGAGCATAGGGTCCTGCTAAGATGGCACCTTCTATGCCTCGCTCAACAATCTCTGCTGCAGCAACCGTGGCTGGCATTTTTTCACTGACGGATTCTTTTGCAGCAAGAAGGGCAACCTTTGCTTCCTCAATGCCAAAGCTTCGAGTAATGCTCATGGCATTCTTAATGATGGCAATTTTCTGGTCTACATCAGGTGCAATGTTCATGGCTGCATCGGTAACCAGAAGCAGTTTGTGATAGTGGGGAATCTCAAAGACTGCAACATGGCTGAGTACTGGAGACTTACGCAGTCCGTATTCTTTGTTGAGGACTTCTTTTAAGAGTATATTTGTGTCAACCAGCCCTTTCATCAGCATATGGGCTTTTCCGGAAGAAACAAGCTTTACGGCTGTTTCGGCACAAGCTTGTTTGTCATCTTTATGGATGATTTCGTAGTTTTCTTCCTTGATGCCAAGCTCTTCCATAAGGGCAAGGATCTTTTCTTTGTTTCCAACCAAAATCCCATCGATGATCTCTTCTTTTCTGGCAGCTTCTACTGCTTCTAGAACTTCACGATTTTCTGCCATGGCAACAGCTACAGTCTTTTTGCCATAGGATTTGGCAACCTGGAGTACTTCATCAAATGTTTTCATTTAGTACCTCTTTTTCATAATTTCTTGCTTCTTCTTCCCCCCGCAGAACACGAAGTGTTCCAAGACAAAGGGAGCGCATTTCATCTTCTCCGGCATAAACATGCACCGGTGCAATATACCCTACATATCCCTCTACATAATTGCAGAGTCGTTTGGAATGAGCCAAACCACCTGTGAGGAGGATGGCATCGACCTTGCCTTGCAGAACCGCAGAGCAGGCTCCGATTTCCTTGGCAATTTGATAGAACATGGCTTCAGCTATGAGCTCAGCCTTTTGATCACCTTCTTGGATTCTCTGTTCAACTTCACGTAGATCGGATGTACCAAGGTATCCCATGAGTCCACCATTTCCACGGAGGTCTTTTCGACAGGCATCCCAGTTCTCATAGTAACCATCAAAGATCAGCTTGGCTAATCCCCCTACAGGAAGTTGTCCTGTGCGCTCTGGTGAGAAGGGACCCATTTCATTGGCGTCATTGGTGTCGACAATTTTGCCTTCTTTTAGAGAAGCAACGGAAATCCCTCCACCTAGATGTGCCACAATAAAGTTGCACTGGTGGATGTCCTTGTCCATCTTTTTTGCATGGGCAAGAGCAATGGCTTTGATGTTGAGGGCATGGGCTAAGCTTCTACGCTCAATCTCTTTGAGGCCGCTGATTCTTGCCACTGGAGTAAATTCGTCTACGGAAACAGGATCAACGATATAGGCTTTTACACCATAGTCCTTTGCTAGGGAGTCTGCCAAGAGCCCACCTAGATTGGAGGCATGTTCTCCTGAGATAGCATTCAATAAATCATCCTTCATGACCTCATCAACTTCATAGGTTCCTGATGCCATGGGACGAAGGAGTCCTCCCCTACCTACAATGGCGTCAAAGCCTTGAAGCTTTAACTCTTCGATCCAAGAAACAATGGCTGCTTTTCGGTAGTCGAATTGGTCCATGACCCCTTTAAAGGGTTTGAGTTCCTCTCCTGAATGCGTAATGGAGACACCATGAAGCAGATCCTCCCCTTCAAAATAAGCTAATTTAGTCGAGGTGGATCCGGGATTAATCACCAGTATTCTCTGCACTAGCTCTCCTCCTTTTTATGATCTAGATGATCGAGTAAATATCCATAACCAAGGGAGATCATCTCTTCCTCGGGTACAAAATACAACTCATCTGTAGGTAGATCCACCAGTGGATCACCTTCAAATGTCTCACCCCTCCTCTGTTTAGAGAGATAGAGAGGTACGCCCTCTTCATTGACATAGATTCCTGGATCGTTGTTCTCTGGAAAGTCTAAAAAGGGTTTAGCCGGAATCACATCATATACCCTGATAGGGATAAAAATCTCATCTGCTATCCACAGAGGAATATGACAATAGCCACCGGGATTTTTCTTTAAGTAATCTTGATGGTATTCTTCTGCCTTGTAGAAGTTATCTAAGGGCTCAATTTCTACCACCAAGGGCTTTTTATAGTCTTTTTCATAGAGGGACACAAAGTTGCGAATACCTGCTTCTTCAGCGGGATCTAGATAGTAGATACCACTGCGGTATTGTTTTCCAAAGTCATTGCCTTGTCGATTCAATGTAGTTGGATCCACCACTCTAAAGAAGTGAGCAAGCAAATGATAGAGAGATGTCTTCTCCTCATCATAAACAACGCGAATGGCCTCAGCATGATCATAGAGACCTGCACAGAGATCACGATAATTGGGCACACCTTCTCCATTTGCATAACCACTTGTTACTTGGAGCACACCATAGACTTTTTCAAAATAACCTTCCATGCCCCAAAAACATCCACCTGCAAGAACGATTTCTTTCACTAGATTCCTCCTGCCAGAAGACTGAGTTTATTACTCATAAGAAGGATTCCCATGAGAATAATCAAGACTCCACCGACTCGTTGTATGGTGATTGCATGTTTTTCTAAGAATTCTACTTTACTCATTGCGTAACTAGAAAAAAGTGTAATAAAGAGAAAGGGAAGCATTAAGCCAATGGAGTAAATGAGCATGTAGAAGGCACCCTTGGCAGGTCCTCCTGTACTGGATACACCCAAAATCATACCAAGAACTGGGCCTACACAGGGTGTCCAGCCAAAGCTAAAGGTAAGACCCAATAAAAAGGGTGCAGCATATCCACTCGGATTGACTCGTGTTTGCATACGTCTTTCACGATCTAAAAAAGATAAGCGAAGGAGTCCAAGTTGTTTTAATCCCAAAAGAATGACAATTAGACCCAGGACTCGAAAGAACCAAGGATTGTAGAGTAAGGTACCTAAAAACCCTGCACCAAATCCCATGGTAACAAAAACTGCTGATAGACCTAGCACAAAGAGTGTCGTTCTCAGCAGTGCTTTGGATGAAAACTGTAATGGTCCGATCTTCTTCAATTCTCCCTGTTCACCCGTCAAGATCCCAATATACACAGGGATCATAGGAATGGTACAGGGAGAAAAGAAGGATAAGAAACCAGCTAGTAAAACACTTCCCAGTAAGAGGTCCATCTTCTACTCCTCACTTCCTTTTTCGATGACATTAAGCTCAAAGTCTGGAATGGTATAGACTGTGCTCTCTGGTAAACCATCTACCTTAATGTTGATAGCATAGGTTCCCAGGGTTACCTCACCTACATCTAAGGTGAGCTTAATGTCCGTATCCTTGATGTTTTTGATGACTGAGATGATGTCACGTACTTCAAGGGTAAGGTTTTTCTCTGCATCATAGACATAGCTGTAGTTTTCATTGGAATTCTGGAAAGTAACATCTTTATACTTGAAGAAGAAGCTCTTCTTCTCTAGTGCCTGAATGTTGATTTTTGCCACCAGAGGCCCTTCATAGGATGCCGTGACTCCTGGAGGTAAATCAAGCTCAAGCTTACTCTCAAAGGGCTGGAAAAGCCCTTCAATGTTGATGGGTTTACTGCGTACTTCGTTAATCCCCTCCAAAATAGCCGTATCCCCTTTAATCACAATGTTCTCAAGGGAGGGTATTTTGTCGGTGAGCCGGTGATTTAATTTTGGTTCTCCTTGATCAAGGACAATCACAGGCACGGATTTGCTTGTCAGAACTTTGACATCTACAGCGATGTTGGGCTTAAGTAGGTCAACTTCCTCAACCGGATTTCCTTCTGCATCCATGGGATAGAGATTCACAAAGACCTGTTCACTTTTACTTAGGTTCTGCACATCTACTTGGCCTTCAATGGATGCAATTTTTCTTAAGAGATGGGAAGCCCCTTGGACCTCTACTTCTTTTTCTTTAAACTCAATTTTTCCTAACTCTAAGCCATCTCCAAGCTCGCCTTTTGGACTAATCTTAACTGGCTTAGCAACGGTTTCGATGGCATCCAGTTGGATTTCAACATCCTCATGGGAGAGGGAAATGATGTCCACCCCAGGAAAGAGGATTCTTCGCTCAATGGGGAGTTTATTCTTTCCCTTCATGGCTCGACCATCTAGATTTACACTGAGGCGTAGGTCTGTGGAGTTTACTTTTACTATGTTTCTCCATGTACCACTAACGGTGACATCTACTTTGTCACCAAGGATTTCTTCTTCAATCAAACCTCTTTGCTCAATCTGAGTTAGACCAATAATCTCCACAGGTACATCACGGAAGGTTCTCTGTAGCACAGGATTCTTGTTGTCCATGACAATAAACCATGTGGTAATGGCTAAAGCTAAACAGACCAGTTTAGGAAGGGTATTTCTAGAAAGCACAGCGAAGAGACGGGTTTTCTTGAATTTTTCAATCATCCTTCACTCCTTTCTACAGAAAGCATACCTTTGCTACCTGACTCGTAGAAGGTCTTAAAGATTTCTTCAAGGGCTTCTTTGTCTAGGAAGCGTTTGAGAACACTGTTTTGGGCAAGGGTGATGACGCCAGTTTCTTCACTGACCACAATGATCAAGGCATCGGATACCGAGCTCATGCCCAGTGCAGCTCTATGGCGTGTCCCTAAGTCTCGATTGACATTGCGATCGTTACTTAAGGGCAATAGACAGCCTGCGGCGACAATACGCTCGCCGCGAATTACCATGGCACCATCGTGTAGAGGCGTGTTGGGTGTAAAGATGTTTTTAATTAAGGAGGATGAGATTTCTGCATCCAATTCTGTTCCTGTTTCAATTACATCTTTCAGCCCGATATCATTCTCAAAGACCATGAGGGCTCCAATGTTTTTATCACTTAAGTCCACAATGGCTTCAACTAGCTCATCAATAACATCGGAGTATTTTCTGGTCTTGCTGCCAAAAAAGGTGTTGTTAAAGAGTTTACTGCGCCCTAAAAACTCCAAGGCACGACGAAGCTCTGGCTGGAATAAAATGACTAGAGCCAGAAGACCGTAAGTCAAGAGGTTTTCTAAAGCAAAACTAACCATGCGAAGTTCAGCTATGCTGGCGAGTCGAAACAAAATAAAAAACAGAATGACTCCCTTGAAAAGCTGGATTGCACGGGTCTTGCTGATGACTTTATAAATTTTATAGTAGACATAGGAAACGATGAGAATATCTAAAATATCCGTAGGACCAATGCCCTTCAAAATGGTGATAAGGGTATCCATTAGATTCGTTCTTTAGAAATGCGGAGCAGTTCCCGATAGACTTCTTCAACTGCTTCACTTCTTCTCCTTGCAGCTTCAAGGATTTGATTTTCCCGCTCACCGTCAAAGGATCCAAGGGAAAGTACTTTCTTTTCCCCCAAAATCTCATCAGTTAAAGCAAAGCGACGGTGAAGCAGATCCATGATCTTCTCATCCACTTCATCTACTTCTAGGCGAAGTTTTTTGATTTTATCCATCCTTACCTCATTTCTATGTCTATAGTCAGTATACCACTTAGAGCGCTTATAAACTATGGAAAGAATGTTACAACTCTGCCCAATCCTTAGAGCAGATTGAATGTGTAAAAAAACAGAGTGAAGACAGATGGTCTCCACTCTGATAGCTCTTTCAACTTTAGGGGGTCAGCCAAAAGTGATTATTCATAACTTTCTCTTATTCCCTCATTGCGATAAACGATGTTCTCACAGATGTTGGTGATGTGATCACCCATCCTCTCAAGGTAGCGTGCTACAAAGAGATTTTGGAGGACATCCACCTCAGAGCGACCGTCTTCACCAAGATCATCAAACTTCTTATTAAAGAGTCCAATATAGATCCCGTCTACCTTCTCATCCTGAAGGGCAGTCTTTCTTGCTCTGTCAGTATCTTGCTTCACCAAAGAGGTGGTGCTTTCTTTTAACATGCGTCCTACAATGCCCATCATAAGAAGTAGTCCGTGGAATTTTTGTTCTTCACCGTAGATCATCTCACCAATGTTGACACTATAGTCTCCAAGACGTTCAAGAGCCATAGCGCTCTTCCAAAGAGCAATGACTGCGCGCAGGTCTCCAGCAATGGGTTGTTGGAGTGCAATGAGTTCTACGGCTTCTTTTTCTATTTTGAGATAGAGGGCATCGATCTCTACATCGCGTTCACGCAATTCTTCTAGAACACTATGCTCATTGCGGATGCTCTTCTCAAGATCGGTAATGGCTTCTTCTACAAGAGAAGCCATCTTAATGTAGCTCATCTCTATGTTTTCTAAACGATCATCTAATTGTCTTCTCATCTTCCACTCCTAACCAAAGCGTCCTGTAATGTAGCGTTCGGTTTCGCTTCTCTTGGGTTTTTCAAAAATTCTTCTGGTCTTATCATATTCCATGAGTTCTCCTAGATAGAAGAAAGCTGTTTCATCCGATATACGAGCAGCTTGTTGCATGGAGTGGGTAACAATCACGATGCTATAGTCTTTGCCTAGCTCTTCCATGAGTTCTTCAATTCTTTGCGTTGCCATGGGGTCCAGTGCACTGGTTGGCTCATCCATAAGAAGAATTTTGGGTTCTACGGCCAAGGCTCTAGCAATACAAAGTCTTTGCTGTTGTCCACCTGAGAGTCCTAGAGCAGACTTATTGAGTCTATCCTTTGTTTCTTCCCAAAGGGCTGCCTTTTTGAGGCTTGTCTCAACAATCTCCATAAGCACATCTTTACGCTTTTCGCCATGGCTCTTTGGACCATAGGCAATGTTGTCGTAAATGCTCATAGGAAAGGGATTGGGCTTCTGGAAAACCATCCCCACATTTCTGCGAAGGGCAGTAATGTCTACATCTCCTTTGTAGATGTCCTCTCCATAAATCAAGATCTCTCCATCCACTTTTGTACCCTCAATTAAGTCATTCATGCGATTCAGGCATTTGAGAAAGGTACTCTTTCCACATCCTGAGGGTCCAATCAGTGCTGTGATGCTCTTTTCTTTGATCTCCATGGAGATATCCTTTAAGGCTTTCGTATCGCCATAATAAAAATCTAGATTATTTACTTCAATGCAGTTCACTTCTTTACCTCCATGGTTGATTTGAAGAATTTTGTTAATTGGTTCATTAGGAGAACCACCACTACCAACACTGCTGCGGTAGCATAGGCATGTTCAAAGCTAATCCCCTCTTTTGCGAGGAGATAGAGATGAACAGATAGTGTTCTTCCAGAGTCAAAAACACTTTTGGGGATTTCGTAGTACATACCCAGGGGAAGATAAATAGCTGCTGTCTCACCCACAACCCTTCCAATGCTTAGGAGCATTCCTGTTGTAATGCCAGGAAGTGCACTGGGAAGAATGACTTTAAAGAGTGTTCTTAATCTGGATGCACCAAGTGCCAGGCTTGCTTCTTTATACTCTCTCGGAATGGATCGTAGCGCTTCTTGCGTCGTACGCAGCATGGTTGGTAGAAGCAGGATCATCATGGTCAGAGCTCCAGATAGGAGGCTAAAACCAAAGCCTAGAACTGTAGTGAAAAAGATCATTCCAAACAGTCCGTAAATAATGGAAGGAATCCCCGCAAGGGATTCAGTGGCAAAGGTGATCAGTCTTGTTAGCTTTCCTTCTTTAGCATACTCCTCAAGATAAATGGCTGCTCCGATTCCAAGGGGTGTAACAAAGAGCAGAGACAGACCCACCAGATAAACGGTGGTTACAATCATGGGCCAGATTCCGCCACTTAAGTCTGTCTTGTAGCTTGCTGTTAAAAAGTGAAGACTGATCTTTCCTAAGCCTTTATAAAAAACAAATCCTAAAATACCAAGTAATACTGCAACACTAAAGAATGCTGATAGCCAGATTAAGGTATCCAAAATCCGATCTAGATTACGTCTACTCATGATCTCCTCCTTAGCTGCCACTGTAGCAGTCCACTGAGAAGCATGATCATCACAAGTAGCACCACTCCACTTGCAAAGAGCATTCCCTGATGTTCACTTGTTGCATAACCCATCTCCATGGCAATGTTCCCTGTTAAGGTTCTACCTCTGGAGAGAAGGGACTTCGGTAGGGCTACACTGTTACCGATGACCAAAATAACGGCCATGGTCTCACCTAAAGCCCTTCCTAGTGCTAGTATAATCCCTGTAAGTATCCCACTTTTAGCTGCAGGAATCTGCACTTGAAAAATGCTTTGCATGGGGCTTGCCCCTAGAGCAAGGGCCCCTTCCTTGTAGCTCTTCGGCACAGCAGCGAGAGCGGTTTCAGCCGTTGCCACGATGGTAGGCAGGATCATGACACTGAGCAGTAACATGGCCGCAAAAAGGCTGTCCCCTCCTCCACCGAAAACGGAGTGTAACCAAGGTACAAGGAGTACCAATCCCACAAAACCATAGACTACCGATGGAATCCCGGCAAGTAGTTCAACGCCGGGACGTACAAGACTAGCTAGTCGCTTTGGCGCACGTTCGTGGAGAAAGATCGCTGTACCAATTCCCAGTGGAACAGCGAAAAGTAGTGCTCCAAGACTCACCAAAACCGTGGTAAGTAACATGGGAAACACACCGAATTCTCCCTTACTGGCATGCCATACCGTTCCTGTTAGAAAGTCTCCCACTCCATAGCGAAGCATGGGAGGGACACCCTTAAGTAAGAGAAAAAATAAAATTCCGCCTAGACCCAGCACACTTGCATAGGAGGTTAGGCGAAAGAGCAATTCTGCAATGTTTTCACGTAGATCTTTTTGTTTCATTCTCGTCCTCCGACCTTAACTATAGTGGAAGACTGTAAACACTCTTATACCCTTATGTTAAATCTGGGTAAATTCACCTTTTTTTCTTGACGAAAGATAAAAAAACCGG
>CAMFGQ010000030.1 GCA_945950065.1 uncultured Clostridia bacterium | reverse complement strand
ACCATTTCCGTCATTTTGAACATTGATGATGATCATCTAGACTACTACGGTTCTCTTGACAAAATCAAAGACGCTTTTGTTCTCTTCGCCAATGAGACCGAAGAGGATGGCTTTGTTCTTGTCAATGCAGATGATGAGCATACCATGGAGATTGTTCCTCGCATTAAGAGAAAAATCGTCACCTTTGGTGTGGACAATGAGGCAGACTATCGTGCCACCAATGTCCACTATGACCATCAGGGCTATTTGAGTTTTGATATTCTTTATCAGGATAACTTCCTAGGTGCTGTTGAACTTTCCGTTCCTGGCAAGCACAACATCCAAAATGCACTTGCTGCCACTGCCATTGTTCATCACTATCATAAGGATCTATCAAAGGAACTGGAGACACTTCACAAATTCCGTGGTGCAGTCAGGCGTTTCGATCCTCATGGTACCCTCAATGGAGCTCTACTCTATGATGATTTTGCTCACCATCCTAAAGAGATTCTACGCATGCTTGAAGCAGCACGAGAAGTCTTCCCAGACAAACGCATTGTAGTTGGTTTCCAACCTCATACCTATTCCCGTACAAAAATTCTCTTTAATGACTTTTTAGATTCCTTCGAGCCTGCCGATGTACTCTGGATCATGGATATCTATGCTGCAAGAGAGGCCCATGACCCTAGCATCCATACTACTATGCTGGTAGAGGCCATGGAAAGGCCAAAGGCAGAGTATGTTCCTACCTTTGAAGCTCTACGAGATCAGATGCGAGAGCAACTAAGAGAAGGCGATGTCTTCTTTAGCGTAGGATGTGGAGATGTCTATCGGATCTTTGATGAATTTCTTTTTGTTGATGAATAGGAGGAAACCTCATGTTAAAACGATTTCTCATTAGCTATGTACTGGGTTTGATCCTCTTTGGGTCCTTACTCATTGGAATCAACTCAAAAATAAATCCTTCTGAGGAAGGGTTCCGACCAGAACCTCTCCAAGCAGAAGGAATCTCTATAGAAGAAGTGATGCCCGAATAAGGACATCACTTATTTTTTTACAACCTTAGGTTTACTCTTTGCAAATTCATTGGTTCGCAGCTCTTCAAAGGCTCGAAGAAGATCCACCTCGGTATTCATGATGATGGGGCCTCCCCAAGCTACAGGTTCTTGTAGGCGAGGTGCACTGAAGTACAGTGCTTGGGCATTACCCTGAATCGCTTCAAGCTCTATCTCTTCTCCTGTTCCAAAGAGAAGAAGATCTCCCTCTTTTGCCTCTTCATCACTTAGGAGCATACTACTTCGAAACAAGTAGATCATCACCAAATCCTCAGGATTACTCTTCATGGTAAGCTTCTCTCCCTTTCGAAGGAAGATATGATAAAAGTTCAGGGGTACAAAATGTCCCTTGAGACCTCTGTGTTTACCGTAAGAGCCCGCGATGACTTTGATCTTTCCACCTCTAAAACTAACAATGGGTAGCTTATCCTCCCCTACAGTCCGATAGACTGGATCTGTCAGTTTATCTTTACGAGGTAGATTGAGCCAAAACTGAATGTAGTGCATTTGGTCGTTCTCAACAAAGTGACCTTCATGTTGCACGCCCGCACCTGTAGTAATCCATTGTACGCCACCTTGAGGGATGACACCTTCTAGACCACTGTTGTCTCGATAGGTGCACTCACCGGCAAGCATGTAGGTGATGGTTTCGATTCCTCGATGGGGATGAAGGGGAAAACCTCCCCTATAGTCTTCTGGATTTTCACTATCCACCACATCCAAAAGCAAAAAGGGATTGTACTGGTGAACCATGTCGTGGCCAAGTAATCGCGTAAGTTTTACCCCCGTGCTATCCTTTGATGCTGGAGCAGAGGTTCTATCTACAATTTTTCTTTTCACTTTTTTCTCCTACTCTTTCTTTAGTTCTGTGTTGTAGTATCGTGCTGGTGTTTTTTCTTTTTTTCATCAAGGATAAGACTAAGGACAAGGAGAATGGCTCCCACTGTAATAAAGCTATCGGCTACGTTAAAGACAGCAAAATTGATCAGTCTAAAGTCAAAGAAGTCGATGACATAGCCTAGGATTGCCCGGTCATAGAGATTTCCAATGGCTCCACCTATAATGAAGGCTAGGGAAATTTGTTCAAGCAGGGACGCTTCTTCTTTTTTTCTTCGATAGAGATAGTAGGACAGACCCACTACCATAATAAAGGAAAACACAGCTAAAAGAGTCGTATGAGAAGAGAGAATACTAAAGGCAGCACCAGTGTTTTCTGTATAGGTCAAATGAAAGACATTGGGCCAAAGCCCATAGCTCATCTGATCTTTTAAGAATAAAGCTGCTAAGAATTTTGCAATGCGATCCATCACGACAATCAGAACAATAAGACCTGTCATCATTCACTCCTATAGCGTAGTCCCAAAATCGACTTCCCTTGGGCTGAAAATTTTTCTTCATAGATGGTGGGGATGTTCTCTTTCCACCTAGCATCTCCATGAAGATCTAGTGTAACATCAAAAGCTTGCTTCTTTAATGCAAAAAGTTCTTCTAAGGTAAAGGCAAACAGTGTTTTGCTATCGGTTTTGATCTGAACAAGACTGCCCGGCTTGAGGATCCGATCGTAGTCAAGTAAAAGCTGCCGATAGGTCAGTCTTCGTTTGTAATGACGAGGCTTGGGCCAAGGATCTGAAAAGTTTAAATACAGCCCAGAAAAAAGATTGTCTTCCATAAGAGGAAGTAAATTCTGTACATTTCCTGTCATAAAGCGAATGTTATCAAGGTCTCCAACCTCTCTCATGGCCTTCAGTGCAAAGGCACTGCTTCTTTCTATCCCTAGGAAGTTTCTTTCTGGATGTCTTCTTGCCATTTCAAGAAGAAAGTCCCCTTTACCGAAACCGATTTCCAGTTCCAGGGACTTCTGATCAAAGTGTTGTCCAATTGTTCCAGGATTTTTTAGAAGAAGGTGGTCATAGGCTTTGATTTTCTGCTCTAAGTTCTTAATTTTTCTTACTCGCATCCAGTAAACCCTTTCCGTCGTAAGCTCCATTGACATCCCAAAGCATATACTCATCAATACCAGCATCACTCAGGGCTTTAATCTGCTCATAAATCTGTTCTGTTGTATAATCATAGGCCTGTATCCAAGGACGGATAATGGCGGCTGTTTTCACATTGGCATTGCGCTCTAAACCACGTCTAATGGAAGCCTGTAAGGTCTTGTAGGGTTGAGCCACAGGATCACCCTCGATCTCTCCATCAAAATTCCAAGGATAGAGTGAAGGATAGAACATGGGACAAATCACATCGGTGACATTGCTGATGGCTTCCCAGTGATGACCAATGGTAACATCGCCAGATTCAATAGCAGCCCAACCAAAGACGTCAGCGCCGATGATGACATCTTTTTTGTTTAAGTTGGCCTGCATATACATAAGAAACTTTTGAATGACTTCAGTACGTCCCTCGTTTCTCTCATTCAGTGCCAGCATATCATCATCATAACTATCAGGAAAACGAACATAGTCATATTGGATTTCGTCAAAGCCATAATCCAGGGCTTCATTGGACAGTGCCAACACATAATCCCAGACTTGACGATCAAAGGGTGAACTCCAATACTCTCCATCAGAAACAAGATAAGTTCCATCCTCATAGCGAATCGCGCGGTCTTTGTGCTGAGCAGCATAAAGAGGCGATTTAAAGGTTACAATCCGAGCAATGAGATGAAATCCCTTGTCTTTCAATTCTTTTATTAAGGCCTTTCCATCTTGAAATACAGGATTGTTTGCAGCAGGAACCACTTCCTCTGCCACCTGGCTTGGGAAGAGCACACGCCCATAGTCATCGTGATAGTCCAAGATTAAGGTATTAATCGGGCTGTTCTCTACTCTCTTTAACACTTCGTCTAGGCTATTGATGACCAGTGGAGAGATATAAATTCCCTTTACCTTGACATAGTCCTCATAGGGTTTGTCTTTCACCGTATAGCTACCATAAAAGGCACCCTCCTGAGGATCCACAATGTCTTGGAGAAAGCGCTTGGATAAATACTCTTTGCTGACCCAGCCTCGATTGCCGTACTGATCGTAAATAAGGCTTTGATCTCCTTTTTTACGATAGACAAATACGCGCTCTTGCAAATGAAGATCGCGTATTAGATTGCCTTCATCATCGGACATGGGTACTTTATTTTCTTGTATAAAAGCAAACTCTCTAGGAATACTTTCTTTTTCAATCTCTACTTCTACTGCATCCTCAACAGTAAGAATTTTGTGCTCAAGTTTTCCTGCCTCAACGCTTTTCTCTTCCCCACATGATGAAAGAAAAAGAAGAATCAGAAGAACAAGCGATAGTAATTTCCTCATAGAACCTCATTATCTATAGGCTAAAACGTCCAATGATCCAGTAATCCTCTGGAATACCATAGTCTTTCTCAATATGTCTAAAATTCCAATTACCAGAGAGACCATGTTCTTGCATAGCAAGTTTCAGATAGTACATGGCTATACCAGCATCTAAATGCTGATTGATCTCTGACATGGCAGGGTTTTTATGAATACACAGAATGATGTCATCACCCTCTACAATGAATTTCCATGGTTGGCGATTTCCCCAGCTAGGGGCATATTTTAAGTAGTAGTAGACGCGGTCAATTCCACGACGCTCTAGTTCATCAAAATCCGTGGTCACACCCCAGCGATCAAGATAAACAAAACTACTGGTATCTTCTCGTGTAGCAATATCTTCCTTTGTCTCAAGGTCCAGCCCCACATAACCTTCTTTTAGTGGGTTGACTAAAGGACGCTTCAACTGGCCAAAGAGCCTCTTAAAATAATTGTCTTCTTTTGGATAGCCTAGGGCAACAAATGCCAAGAGTTCTTTTTTATCTCCCCATCCCATGGCCACTTTGGCTGAATAGGAATCTTTAACAGAAATCCAGCAAGTACCAATGCCCATGGTCATGAGACGAAAGATAACATCTTCCACAGCATAGGCTGCCTTACGCGCATTGAGAATGCCAGGTTCTGAAAACACAGCTACATAGTGAGGAGCTGGAATCATCACTCCACTATATCCTGCAAAACCTTCGAGCTTGATGGATGCGCGTTCACCATCTTCTACAAAGACCAACTCAAATCCTGGTACATCACCCATGGGATGTGGCGCTTCTAAGAGGGAACGAACCTCTCGTTTGTCGGCATCACTAAGGGGTTTATTCAAATAGTTACGTACTGATTTTCTTTTTTCGAGATATTCTAACTTATTCATGGCTACCTCCGTTTTTTTGATTATAAGTGATAATCCTGTCTATGACAAGTTTACCCTGCATCTTGCCCCTTAAAGCCTGCTTTTAACTTTCTCCCCCAGGGGTATAATGCACCAGGAGGAGGTTACCATGAAAATCATATCCTATGGAGCGGCAGGTCAAGTTACCGGCTCTTGTCATTTTATAGAAATAGCGGGGACCAAGTTCCTACTGGACTGCGGTCTCTTTCAGGGACCAACAAAAGTTGATCTCCAAAATCTCTCCCCCCTTGGATTTGACCCAAAGGAAATCGACTTTGTACTCCTTAGTCATGCCCATCTGGACCACTGTGGTCGCTTACCCCTTTTGGTAAAGGGAGGCTTTATGGGTCCCATCTACACCACTCCTGCTACACGGGATCTAGCACAACTTATTCTAGCAGATAGTGCGTCGATTCAGGAAAAAAGTGAGACTCCCCTCTATACCGTAGAGGATGTGGAGAAGACCATGACTCTCTTCTCACCTCTTCCACACAAGGAGATTCTACGCAAAGGTAAACTGGAGATCTCCTTTCATTATGCAGGACATCTTCTAGGTGCCTCTTGGATAAAAATAAAAACCCCTGATACATGCTTTGCCTTCAGTGGTGATCTTGGCCGCTACAACAGTCCTTTTTATCATGATCCTGAACCACTTGGTGATGATGTGGAGCTTCTGCTCCTGGAATCCACCAATGCCAATAAACATGTTCCCTCCATTCAACAAGGACTTGAGGATCTCTATGCTGAAATTCGGCAAGCCTATCTGGAGCAGCGTACGGTCCTCCTTCCTGCTTTTTCCATTGGTAGAACAGAGGAAGTGATTTCTGGACTCAGTAAACTTGCTTTCCTGAAGAAGGATGATCTTTTTAGGAAAATCCCCTTCTATGTGGATTCATCCCTTGCCCATGCAGGCCTAAAGGTGTTTCATGAGCACACTGATCTCCACACCATGGACCCCCGAGATCTTCAGTCAGACAATCTACACTTCATCGCCACAGAACAGTCCTATGCCCTGGACAAAAGCACAGAACCAAAGGTCCTCCTCTCTGCCTCAGGAATGATGGAAGGAGGTCATATCCTCCACCATGCAGCCAGTTATCTTCCCCAAGCCTCGACCCTTCTTCTCTTTGTGGGCTATCAGGGTGAAGAAACCCTAGGAAGAAGGATCCTTGAAGGCGAAAAATCAGTCCTCATTGGGAAGTCGCCGGTTGAGGTCAATGCTGAAATCAAAGAAATCAAAGGTCTCTCTGGACATGCTGATCACGAGGACTTAATGGCTTTTCTAGCTACAGCAAGCCAACTACAAAGAGTGATACTACTCCATGGCGAAGCACAAAACATGACGGTATTTGAAGAGCTCCTCTCGGCAAGCCTAAGGATCAGAAAAGCACAACATGGTGTAGATGTGTTGGAGAATTGGAATGAAACATAGTCATCTTGGAACAAAACCTATCCCTAGACTTCTTCTCGAAAATAGCCTACCGGCTATTTTTGCCATGTTTATCAATGCCCTCTACAATCTGGTGGATACGTATTTTGTGGGCAGATGGGTAGGTGAAGATGCCATCGGTGGATTGACCATCAGCTTTCCCATTCAGCTTCTCATTTTGTCCTTGGGGCTGATGCTAGGAGTAGGTGCTGCATCGGGGATTTCCCGCAATTTAGGCGCTGGAGAAAACCAACGTGCCAGAAGCTTTCTGCGCAATGCTGTTTTTCTCGGAGCAGTTCTTTCTGCCATCTTAACCTTTGTTGGACTGGTCTTCACTCAGCCTATGTTAAAGCTCTTTGGTGCTACACCTAATCTGATGGGCTATGCAGAAGACTATGTGAAAATTGTCCTCTGGGGTACCTTCCCTTCCATCTTTGTCTTATCCACCAACCATATGCTACGAGGCGAGGGACAGGCTTATTTTGGAATGATTTCCATGTTAATTGGTGCAATTTCAAATATTCTGTTGGACCCTATCTTTATCCATGTTTTAAAGATGGGCGTGCAAGGTGCGGCAATCGCTACACTGATTTCCCAGATCTTTAGTATGATTTTCCAAAATTCCTATTTCTACTCCAAGCGAAATCTTCTTGGTGCTCGACCCCATGAGTTAGCCTTCGACAAAGAAATTGCCAGTGAAATCGTCCAGGTAGGTTTCCCTACCATGATACGCAATGCACTGGCAAGCATTATGGCCATCCTGCTCAATCGCTATTTAGGCTTCTATGGTGGCGATGTCGCCATCAGTGCCTACGGTGTAGTCAACCGCGTAAACAGTTTTGTGATGCTGCCATCCTTTGGCATCATTCAAGGACTACAGCCCATTGTTGGTTACAATTACGGTGCAAAAAAGTATCCACGGGTACGTCATGCCATTCAGCTGGCTTTAGGAGCCATGGTTTCAGTACTTCTCCTTCTCTCTCTTTCCATGATGCTCTTTTCTAAGGAAATGATGCTCTTCTTTGGTGATAGCAGGGAGTTTCTTGAACTAGGTAGCACCATGATGAAGTACATCTTTATCATGTTACCTCTTGTGAGTTTACAGATTCTCTCCTCTTCCCTCTTCCAGTCTCTTGGTCAACCTAGACCAGCCATGGTGATAGCACTGCTTCGTCAAGCTGTGCTCTTCATTCCCTTACTGATTATCCTGCCAAAGATCGGACTTGGCTTAACAGGGATTCTCCTGGCTTTTCCTATTTCTGACTTTTTATCTAGCCTCTATGGTGGTCTACGTCTCCATCAGGTCTACCAGACACTTAAGGATTCTAATCCTCTAGCCGACGGGTAGATAGATATTCTTCAAAGATACAGGCATCAAAGTATTTCTTCTGTTCCTGGGGATCACGTAGGGTGTAGACAAAGGTAGGAGTCCCTAAAGATCTCCAAAGCTGAACCCATAGGCTTCCTGCCTTCTCATAGGCAAGAAAGTCAGGTCGACTGATTGCATTGACAAAGAGATGGGCCATAATCCAGCGTCTAAACTTGTTGCCAGGGATCTTTCTTTCAGAGAGCTGGCCTCGAAGTACCTGGGGACGATGAAGCCGATACCAGAACAAAATCTGAGGCTGGAAGGATTCAATCAGATAGTCTCCTTGGTACTGATCCATTCTCTTTTGAACTTCCTCAGCTGCCCGAAAATGGCAGCTATCGCTTTTTATTTCCAAAAGCAGGGGAATCTTTCCGTCGATGACTTCTAGAATTTCCTCTAAAGAAGAAATGGTTTCTTCACTTCCAAAGACCTTGATCTGGGCAAGTTCTTCTAGCGTCAGATCCTCGACCATAAGGTCTAGCCCAGCAGAGCGCTGGAGATCTTTATCGTGATGGATGACCAGACCATCTTTACAGAGTCTGACATCCATTTCAATGCCATAGCCCTCTTCAACTGCACGCTTTAAGGCAGCCTTGGTGTTTTCGGGAAGCTCCTTAGAGTGGAGACCACGATGGGCATAATCCACCCGCGTAAAGGGCTTTACTCTTTTTCTAAAACGAAATCGTGGCTTCTGGAGCCAAAGGATTCCAAGTACAATGCCGATTCCAATCTTTACAAACTTTCTCATAAACTCATCCTATAAATTTCCATGAGATCTTCTTTTTCCAGTCTCTTTGTTCCCATTAATGCGCCTTGACGTGATGAAACGATCTTCTCTGCCATAAGATCAAATTTTTCGCTGCCGATTCCCACTTCCTGAAGATGCAGGGGCAAGCCCATGGACAGATAGAAGTCGCGTAATGCATCAATGGCTCTTTTGGCATCCTCATGAATGGAGGTTGATGGAGGAAGATCAAAGACACGGTAGCCAAAGCGTGCAATCTTCTCCTGGGTTTCTTCATCTAAAATGTACTCCAGCCATGGACAGGTCAGGATGGCCAAGCCGATTCCATGGGTTAAGTTATAGTAGGCACTGAGTTCATGCTCCATGGCATGGAGGGACCATGCTTTGTTCTTTCCAGCACTTAAGAGGCCATTGATGGCCCAAGAACCTGCCCACATAAGATTGGCTCGGGCTTCATAATTCTCTGGATCCTCAAGAACAATGGGCGCATAATGAACACAGGAGCGAAGGAGTGCAAGGGCTAATTCTTCGGATAGATAATTGCCTTCACCAGGCATAAAATAATTTTCCATGCTATGACTCATGATGTCTGCAATGCCCGATGCTGTCATATAGGGGGACACGCTAAAGCTATAGCGAGGATTCATCAGAGCAAATTTAGGTAATACGGTGGTAGCACTCCATCCAATCTTTTCCTTGGTTTCTTCATTGCTGATCACCGAGATGTTATCCATTTCTGATCCTGTAGCAGCTAAGGTAAGGATAACACCAAGTGGTAGGGCTTCTTCTGCCTGACACATGCCTTTTACAAGATGCCAAGGGTCTTCAGGCGTCTTCACACCTGCAGCGATGGCTTTAGCTGCATCGATAACAGAACCACCTCCCAGGGCAAGAATAAGGTCCACGTCATGCTCTATGGCCTGCTCAATGCCTCTACGCACCGTAGTAATGGTGGGATTAGGCTCAATGCCTTCAAAAAGGATAATCTCAAAAAAACCTTTCTCTAATTCATTCATAACCTCATCAAGAATACCGTTTTCTTTTACACTTCCTCCTCCAATACAAAGAAGGATTCGTGGCCCATAACAAGCACAGGAAGGACGGAGATGATCTAAGGCATGTTCCCCAAAAAATACCTGTGTATCCAAATGAAATGAAAAATCTCTCATAAATACCTCCTAATGAGGGTATATACCCCATTGACAGCAACTGTTTACAGTTTTAGGAGTGAAGCATGAAGATATCTATCCTAGGCTACTCAGGCTCTGGAAAAACCACCTTATCAAAGAAGTTGGGAGAGACACTGAATCTCCCTATTTTTCATCTTGATAGGATTCATTTTATGGAAGGATGGAAGCCAAAAAAGTACCAGAGTATCCTGGAAGAGGTCCAAGAAATCCTTGCCCTTGATCACTGGGTGATGGATGGGAATTACTCCAACTATCTCTTTCAACAGCGCCTAGATGATGCAGATGTCATTGTCTATCTTGACTTCAATCGCTTTCTTTGTTTCCGTCGCGCATTCAAGAGATACCTCCTGTTTCGGGGACAAACCCGGGAGGATCTTACACCTGGCTGCGAAGAAAAATTTGATCTGGAATTTGCTTGGTGGATACTGTATAAACAGCGTAGTAGACGAAAAAGGCAAGCCATGAAAAAGAAGCTTGCCCCCTATCAGGATAAACTCATTTATTTGAGAAATCCTCGCCAAGTAGAAGATTATCTGCAACATATCACGAAAGGAAAAAACGATGAACCTAGTGTATATCGGCCATATTGAGAGTCCCTATTCAGCTGGAGAAACAGCGCCCCATCAGGGCTTTCAGTCACTAAATGTAAGTAAACTCGTCCTTAAGGAAGAGTATCTAGATGCAGCAAGGGAGCTAAAGGAAGAAGACCTGATTCAAGTCTTATACTATGCTTCCCATGCTAAACGACATCTTCGTTCTACCCCTCCCCATGGTGACCGAAAAGAAAAAGGTGTCTTCTCCCTTCGCTCGCCAGGACGACCAAATCCCATCAATGTGACCATTGCAAAAATCCTATCCATTGAAGGAAATACCCTTCAAGTGGTTGGGCTGGATGCTTTAGATGGTAGTCCCTTACTGGACATCAAAATCTACTCTAGCTCCTACCACAACAAACTCTTACCCCAAGAGCTTCTCAGCTACAGACCCTAGATAAACTGAGGATCAGAAAGTGTAACAACATGAAAAGCATCTTTATCCTCCTTCTCTGTCTTCTCCTGAGTTCCTGTGAAGATGTATCTCCTAGAGGGAGTTCTCACACCGACTTTATGATTAGGGAAAACAGTTTGGTATCCACACCATCTGAACTTAAGGTGAGCACACCGACAGAGCTTCACCTTGCCACACCTTCAGAAAAAACCCTTGCCCTGGCTTCCTCCAAGCTTGATCTGTCTACCATTGATTTGTCCTTAAAGCCAAACGAAAGTGGAAAGATCATGGTGCTGATGTATCACAACCTTGGAGAACAAGAGGATTACTTTGTGAGAACACCGAAGAACTTTCGCAAAGACTTAGAGACACTCTATAAGAAGGGCTATCGTCCCATCTCCCTAAAAGACTATGTCAAGGGACAGATCCATACCCAGGCTGGCTATACACCCGTTGTCATCACGGTGGATGATGGGATGATCAATAATTTTTGCTATGAAGAAAGTGGAGAGATTGATCCCAACTGCATGGTAGGCATTCTCCTTTCTTTTCATGAGGAACACCTTGATTTCCCCATTCATACAACCTTTTTTGCCACGGGAAGTTATCCCTTTGGTCAAGAAGGCATGGAGAAACAAAAAATCAACTTTCTCCTTGAGCATGGCATGGATCTAGGCAATCATACCAAGGGACATGAAGACTTAACCCATCTCAGTGGAAAGAGACTACAAGAAACCATTGGCGCCCAGGCAGCCTTTCTTCAGTCACTATCACCTGAACACTATGAAATTGATACCTTGGCTCTCCCCTATGGGAGTCGGCCTCAAAAGAAAGAACTCGAAACCTATCTACGGGAAGGTACCTACGGCGAGTTTCTTTATAAGAATGTTGCCATTTTAGATGTAGGTTGGGATCCTTGGTATTCCCCCTTTCATCAAGACTTCAATCCCTACGGCATCCATCGAATCACTGCCAGTGAAATGGGTGTTGAGGATGTAGGACTGTATGATTGGATAAAGTACTTTGATGAACATCCAGAAGAGCGTTTTATCTCCGATGGGAATCCAGAGATTCTTACCATACCTTCATCCAAAAAGGACATCATTCAAGTCCCTGAAGGAATGAAACTCTATGCCTATGAAGAAAAAGAATAAACCATTCTTAGAACCATACAGGAGGGAAAGATGAACAAAAAACAAAGGATGAAAGAGGGCAAAGGCTTTATTGCTGCCCTAGATCAAAGCGGTGGAAGTACCCCAAAAGCACTGTCTCTCTACGGTGTTTCTGAAGACAGCTATAAGAATGAAGATGAGATGTTTTCCCTTATCCATGACATGCGAAGTAGAATCATCACCAGTCCGGCCTTTACAGATCAGCGTATCCTTGCAGCCATTCTCTTTGAGCAAACCATGGATCGTCAAGTAGAAGGCCTCTATACAGCAGACTATCTCTTGAAGAAGGGAATTCTCCCTATCCTTAAGACTGATAAGGGTCTTGAAGAGCTTCAAGATGGTGTTCAGCTGATGAAGCCCTTTCCTGAGCTGGATCAGCTTCTTGATCGAGCTGTAGAGCGCAACATCTTCGGAACAAAAATGCGCTCTGTCATCAAAGAGTACAATGAAGAAGGAATCAAAGCAGTCGTCAAGCAACAGTTTGAGATAGGAAAACAAATCCTGAGTAAAGGATTGGTGCCTATTTTGGAGCCTGAGGTGGATATTCATGCAGAAGAAAAGGAAATGATCGAAAGCTATCTTCTGCAAGAACTCCTAAGGGGTCTCGATAATCTAGCAGAAGAAGACCAAGTGATGTTCAAACTCACCCTACCAACACAGAAAAATCTCTATCAGGAGCTAGTAAACCATCCAAAGGTGCTACGTGTTGTTGCCCTGAGTGGTGGCTATTCAAGGGAAGAAGCCAATGCACATCTTGCACAAAACCCTGGTGTCATTGCTAGCTTCTCCAGAGCATTAACCGAAGGTCTCCATGTGTCCATGGATGAAGAAACCTTCAATGATGCACTAGATACCTCCACTATGAGCATCTATCAGGCTTCTATAACGTAGAAACAGTCAGCAAAAAAGGGCCTCTCTTTTGAAGAAGGCCCTTTTCTCATTTATAACATGGGATCATCTTTCCTCATGTGCTTTAAAATCTGTTTTTGCAGCTCAAGGTTACGGAATTGACCATACACCATTAGAGGTAGGCAAATCATGATAACAATAGCCATCCAAGCAAACATCGCATCCTCCTTCCTTCAGCTAAATCTTCTAATCATTCAATCTATGGGATGATTTCTATCTTTCTAAGGGACTGCATAATCTGGTACAGAGCATAAACAATAAACACATACCAAGCAATGTTCAATAGGAATGAAAGAAATCCGATCCCCATCATGGCTCTGATGTGTAGAGCTCCTTTCTCTTGCGAGGAAGAAAGAAGG
>CAMFGQ010000029.1 GCA_945950065.1 uncultured Clostridia bacterium | reverse complement strand
CCACGATCTACATAAATCTCTGAACAGGGCCCACTAGGTCCTACCCCAATCTCCCAGAAATTGTGTTCTTTGCCTAGACGAACAATTCGTTCTTCAGGAAAGTTGAGTTCGTCGCGCCATATGGCATAGGCTTCATCATCTTTCTCATAAACACTTGCCCAGAGTTTTTCTCTAGGAATGCCCAGAACATCAACTAAATACTCCAGTCCCCAATCTAAACTCTCCTTCTTGAAATACTCACCAAAAGAAAAGTTCCCTAGCATTTCAAAGAAGGTCAAGTGACGTGCTGTTTTACCTACTTCTTCCACATCCCCTACTCGTACACATTTCTGACAGGTAGCTACACGGACGTTAGGTGGAACAGCTTGTCCAGTGAAGTATTTCTTTAAGGGGGCCATGCCTGCTCCCACCAGCAAAATACTTGGGTCATCCTCTGGAATCAGACTATAGCTTGATAACACGGTATGATCTTTAGATGCAAAAAAGTCCAAAAATGATTTGCGCAGTTCAGTTGTTGATTTCATTTTCTCCTCCTCTTGTTCTATAAACAAAAAGAAGCCTTAAAGTATAGGGACGCTTCCGGCGCGGTACCACCCTATTTATCCCCTCATCGGGATCACTTTAAAAGGCTTGTCTACTTGTCTTTCTTCATGATGATGAGAAGTGGCCCGAGTCTGCAGATTTCCACCCTGCTCTGCTCTCTAAAAAACTCTTAGCTTCTCAGAAGATCTGTCTGTAGTATAGCAGAAAGAAAGGGGATTGACTAGCTTTTTTTGCTTCTTCATCCCCTATAATAACTATGACCTAAAGACAATGATAAACTTATGTAAAGGAGCTTTTCTCTTTCTTTTCAAAATACCCTTGAATTCTTTCTCTGATGGGTAGAGCTATAATGGCAAGAGGTAAGAAGAGCAGCGTTATCCAAAACTGTCTGCTGATTCCGAAAACAGAATAGACAATGGTCTGACCGACTACTCCACTGAGGACTGTAAAGAGTATTTTAGATGTTTGGTTGAGTTCATCATCAAGAAGTGCTTTTTGTACCATTTGTGCATACCAAAACATGACAAAGATCAGTACTGCAAGCTGAGTTCCATCAGGTCGATGAAAGAACAATGCAAAAAATAGAGAAGTAACCAGGATGAGAATGACATTCCAAATGTTCTTTTTCAAAAAAGTAAGCATCGATACCATCTCCTTCTACTTTTCATTAACGAAAAAATACTTTGTCCAGTAGGTTACAGATCAATCGTTTCTTAGAATAATTGATACCATCCAACAAGGGGAAAGCTATGCTCCCCCTTCTTCTTAAAGCTATCATAAAAACAAATTGTAGTCAAAGAGTGTTGAGATTTTGAAAGGAACAGCACTGTACAAATCCCCCTCTTGACATCGAACTCTAATGAGTAAGAAGGTATAAAGAAGTCATAGGAGAGGATTTTTATCAAAATCCATAAAAAAATCCTTGTAAAAGGAATTATCTTTTTACAAGGATACCACCACCATAGAGATAGTCACCATCATAAAGAACCAAGGATTGTCCTGGTGTTGGAGCCCGTAGAGCTTCATCAAAGTCAACCTTGAGAAGATCTTCACTTAGTTTTTTAATGGTGCAGGGATAGGCTTTTTGCGAATAACGTACTTTCCCTAGAAGTCTGCGTGTTTCGCCGATCTGTAGATCTTCAGCCTGAAAATTCAGTCTGTCTGCATAAACTACGCTAGAAAAGAGGTCTTCTTCTTTTCCTACTATTACTCTACCGCTCTCCTTCTCGATATCTAGCACATAAAGAGGATGGGTGTGACTTAGGCCTAGGCCCTTTCGTTGGCCTCTTGTATAGGCCTCTATGCCCTTATGAGGACCAAGCTCTTCTCCACTAGAAAGATAAAAGTCACCATGGGTAAGGGATATCTTTTCCTTCAGAAAAGCTAGATGATCACCTGAAGGAATAAAGCAGATATCTTGACTGTCCTTCTTCGTGAAGATAGGCAACTTTCTTTCTTTTGCTAAAGCACGGACCTGAGCCTTACTTTCCATTTCTCCTAAAGGAAAGAGGAGGCGTGGTAAAAGCTCTCTTTTGAGTCGATAGAGCATGTAACTTTGATCCTTCTTCTCATCAACTGCTTTTTGAATAAGGGGAACACCATCCTTTAGGCTAAGACGAGCGTAATGTCCTGTTGCAACAAAAGAAGCCCCTTCTTCCTCAGCCATCTCAAAGAGCAGGGAAAACTTTACCTTATCATTACAGAGAACGCAAGGATTAGGTGTTCTCCCCTGCTGGTAGTCTTCAATAAAGGGTTCCATAACCTCCTCTTTAAATTGTTCATGAGCCTCAAGGTGAATAAAAGGGATATCCAGATAATAACAAACAGCTTCTGCATCCTTTACACCCGCTTCAGCACCGGGATAGAGATCAAGATAGACACCTATGACATGATAGCCTTGTTCTAACAAAAGAGAAGCGGCTAAGGCAGAATCTACCCCACCGCTTACCCCTAAGATGACTCTAGTGTTCATGTTCTTCATCCGGATCAAAGCCATCAAGTTCTGGATAGTGCTTGCCTGTCTTGGTAGCATAGTCCAGTACGGCTGCCTTCAAGGCTTGCTCAGCTAGAACCGAGCAGTGGACCTTAATCACAGGAAGTCCACCTAGCTCTTTAAGGACATCTTTGTTTGTGATTTGGAGGGCTTCTTTGACTGTTTTGCCTTTGATCAGTTCAGTAGCCATGGAGCTAGAAGCCACTGCACTACCACAACCAAAGGTTTTGAATTTAATGTCTTCGATGACTTCTTCATCGTTTACCTTAATATAGATCTTCATGATGTCACCACAGCGGATGTTGCCGACTTCGCCAACACCATCAGCGTTTTCAATCTCACCAACATTTCTGGGATTCATGAAGTGATCCATTACTCGATCATTGTACATTGCCATTTTGTTTCCTCATTTCTTCTTCATATAAAGGGGACATTTCCCGTAGTCGTTGAATGATGGGAGGTAACACCTCCAGAACATAGTCTACATCTTCTTCTGATGTCATGTCCCCCAAGGTCATACGAAGTGATCCATGGGCGATTTCATGACTGAGTCCGATTCCCATCAGGACATGGGATGGATCAAGGCTTCCGCTTGTACAGGCAGAACCACTGCTTGCAGCAACTCCCTGCATATCCATCATCAAGAGGATACTCTCCCCTTCAATATACTTAAAGCTGACATTGACATTACCAGGATGACGTTTGGTTGGATGTCCGTTGAGTTTACTATGGGGAATGGTTTCCAAAATCCCTTTGATTAACTTATCCCTAAGTTTAGTCAGTCTCTCAATATGCTCCTGTAGATTCGCTCCAGCTAGTTCACATGCCTTGGCGAAACCGACAATACCAGGTAGGTTATCTGTTCCACCACGGTATCCACGTTCCTGTGCACCACCATGGATGAGCGCGTAGGGGCGTACATTCTTGCGAATGAACATACCACCGATTCCCTTGGGTCCATAGATTTTGTGGGCAGAGAAACTCATCATATCAATGTTGGATTCTTTGAGATTGATCTCCACATTACCTAGAGCTTGTACAGCATCGGTATGGAAAAGAACACCATGTTTTCTGGCTACAGCTCCAATCTCCTCAATGGGATTGATGGAACCAATCTCGTTGTTTACATACATAATGCTGATTAAGATGGTATCCTCGCGTATGGCCTCTTCAACTTGCTTTGCCGTGACAAGACCATTTTCATCTACAGGTAGATAGGTGACCTCATAGCCTTCTTTTTCAGCTTCTTCCATGGTGTGAAGCACTGCATGATGCTCAATGGATGTTGTAATCATATGCTTGCCCTTACGGGTCTTCTTCGCAATATGCACTGCCCAGTTGTCAGACTCCGTACCACCTGAAGTAAAATAAATTTCTCTTGGTTCAGCGCCTAAAAAATTGGCGATGGTTTCCCTGGACTCTTGTAGGGTAATTTTTCCCTCTTGACCATAACTATGTGCACTGGCTGCATTGCTATTGTCTTCTAGCAGTGCCTTTACCATCACATCATAGACTTCGCGGCGCAGAGGTGTGGTCGCAGAATAATCCAAATATACTTTTCTCATCTTATTTTTCCTTTTCAATCAAGTCTTCTAAGGTGGTTGTATTGACAATACCCAAAACATCGGCTTGTATCTTTTGCCAAAGGGGTCGTGTTAAACATGTTTGCGGATCGACACACTGCTCGGCACACTGTTTACCTGAACATCCAACAGAAACGATCTTTCCCTCTAGGGCCTCTAGGATTTCGCCAGCAGTGATCTCCCCTGCTTCACGGGACAGACTGTATCCACCTTTCGCACCTCGGCTACTGTGGACAAGATCTGCAGCACGAAGTTGACGAAAAATCTGTTCTAAATAGCGGGGGGATAAATCCAATCGATTGGCAATTTGAGCGATGGAGAGTGGTCCATCCTCTGTTTTTTGAGCTAGTTCGCACATGGCTGCTAAGCCATAGCGTCCTTTTGTTGTTAAGTTCATTCCTAACTCCTAGTAGCTTTATCGGATTTAGTATAGTTTTCCAATTCCTACTTGTCAAGTAGGAAATGCTATTTTCTACATACCCAATCTATACCGTTCTATTTAGTTATTCCATGGAAAAATGGCAACATTTCCTTTCTTTCACATAGGTTCTTTACGCAATCAATGCTATAATTACATTATGAAAGACATGAGAGGAGTTAATGATGTTAGACATTAATTGGAAAGATTTAAGTTTTAGTTTTATGGAAACCAACGGTATGTTTGTAGCCCATTACAAAGATGGCCAGTGGAACCAAGGTGAGATCGTCAAGGACAGCTACATTAACATTAGTGTTGCCTCCACATCTCTTCACTATGGGCAACAATGCTTTGAAGGCATGAAGGCTTATAGAACGAAGGATGATCGCATCCTCCTGTTTAGACCAACAGAGAATGCACGCCGTATGCGTGAAAGTGCTCAGCGTCTTATGATGGCTGAAGTACCCGAAGAACTCTTTATTCGCGGAGTAAAAGAAACCGTCCGTGCAAATCAAGAATATGTTCCTCCCTATGGCATGGGTGGCACTCTTTATCTTCGCCCCCTTCTGATTGGTGTAGGCCATAACCTAGGTGTTCGCCCTTCCAGTGAATACTTATTCTGTGTCTTCTGTTCGCCAGTGGGTGCCTACTTTAAAGGCGGTTTAGCGCCGGTTAATTTTGTGACCACTGATTACGACCGTGCAGCACCCAATGGAACAGGTAAAGCAAAAGCTGGTGGTAACTATGCTGGAAGTCTCCTCCCCCATCAAGAAGCTGTCGATGCTGGCTATGCTGATGCCATCTACCTTGATCCTGCTACCCATACAAAAATTGAGGAAGTTGGAGCGGCCAACTTCTTTGGCATTACCAAAGACGGAAAATTCATCACACCCATCTCCCCCTCCATCCTTGGAAGCATTACCAAGTATTCACTGCTACAAGTGGCTGAGGATATTGGGCTTGAGGCAGTAGAAGATGATGTATACATCGATAAGCTGGATGATTTTGTCGAAGCAGGTGCTTGTGGAACCGCTGCTGTCATTTCTCCCATTGGCTCCATTACGCATAAAGGTAAAAAGACGGTGTTCTTTAGCGAAACCGAAGTGGGTCCAAAAACCAAAGAACTCTATGAGCGTCTCACTGGCATTCAATTTGGCGATGTTGAAGACATTCACGGCTGGACAGAGGAAGTTTAGATGTTAGAAGTTACTTCTTTTTCCATCGATCATGAAAGACTAGAACCAGGACTTTATGTCTCCTGGGAAGTTCCCTATAGGGACATGAGCCATCTGATACTTGATCTTCGCCTACGTCGCCCTAATCGTGACCCCATTATGAGCGATGAAGAGAGCCACTCCTATGAACATGCCTTTGCCATGAGCTTTAGGCAGGCCACGGAAGAACTTGGCCTGATGGAAGACTATTTCCCTCTCTACTTTGGTCCCATGGGATGTAAGACAGGCTTCTATATCCTCTTCTCAACACCTGAGGAAGGTGCAAGAATTCCCCTTGAGCTCCTGGTCAGAACAACCGAGCTCATTGATCAGCTACAAGAGGTACCTGCAAAATCTTCCCTTGAGTGTGGTCATTACCACTCCTTAGACCTAGCCGCACTACAAAGAGTCAATGGCGAAGTCAAAGCAATACTAAAGAACCTCATAGACAATAAAAAAGACCGAGATCATTATCCTGGTCAGGGAGAAGCTTAAGGCTTCTCCTTTATTTTTGCGATTTTTCGTAGTGGAAGACCTAAGGCCTTCAGTTCATCTTCTAGACTAGCATCTGCACTGCAGAGGGTAACCGTAGCAGGACCAGCACTTTTCTCCAATAAGTCCTTGGGATGTGGAAAAAATTCAAGTGCAAGTCCATGACTGTTCACCATTTCCTTTGCCTCATAAGCCATTCCCTTGCTTCCAACAGGTAAGACATCACCTACACCCTCTATGGCCCTGAGTCTACGCATATGATCCAGGGTCATGATTTCCCCTTGATCAGCCAAGACTTCATGACCTACTTTAGGATGGCCTAGAGAAAAAATGATCTCACCAGCTTTGGCCTTGGGAAAGGTGAAGTCCTTCTCCACAACTGCCATGACCAGGATCGCTGCACTGGTCTGCCTTGTTGGGATGTTTTCCTCGGTGGTGCCATTGATGGAACCGGGGTCCATGGAGAGAGACTCCATGATGTGGGTGACCCCTTTAAGGATACCATTTGCAGTGGGATGCATTTCGTTGCAAATGGGCAGAAAGACATAGCTGGGGATTGCTCCTGTCGCTAAAATCTCCATAAAAGGAACCTGGGCTAGAAAGATGCCTAGCTTTTCATTGGAGATCGGAATCAGATCCAGTTCCTTGCTTCCTATGGCTCCCGTACTGTCTGTAGCAAAAAGGAGTTTCTTCTCCCCTACATCAAGAACCGTAAGATCACGATAATGCATGAATACGCTTACCGATGGCTTCATAGATGATGGCAGCAGGAATCAGATTCATGATGGTTCCCAAAAAGAGAGGAATATAAAGCACTGTTACGAGTCCAAAGGCAGTAGGCATCATGCCCATAGCATAAGCCATCAGTGAACTGAGAATTAAAGAAAGAGGCCAGTTAATCATCAAGGCAATAAAAAGTCCAAGGAACTTGTTTTTCTTGTAGAACATTCCCAAGAAATAACATGCTGCAAACATCAAAGCCATAACAAGCAGATGTGTAGGTAGTCCAAGGGGGAAACCGTGAACAAGAGCCGTCATAAAGTGACCTACCGCTCCCACAATCCCGCCGGGTAAGGCTCCTAAGAGCATGGCACCAAAGAATCCTGGTAGGGAATCTAAGGCAACTGTCATAAAGATGGTGATGTAACTTCCGATGACGGAAAGTGCAATCAGAAGTGCCATCATGGTTAATTGTCGATTTATCACTTTTTACTCCTTTAAATTTTCTAATCTATGTAAACGCCAAGGCTGGCTACTGAGCTCCACTCTTGCACCACTGCCCAAATAAATCTTTGATAGATCAGCATAGCTATAGTCAAGAATTTCTGCCAGTAAACTTACCATTAGGGCTTGATGAGAAACAATCAAGCTACTTTCCTCCACATCATAAAAGAACCGTCTTGCACGACTACGTACATGATGGAAGTTCTCTCCACCTGGATAGCCAAAGCTCCAAGGATCTTCCATCCATAGGCTAACCTCTTCAGGATAAAGTTTTTCTATTTCTTCAAAGTGTAGTCCCTGAAACTTCCCAAAATCGATCTCGCGAAGTCGTTCATCCACAACAAGAGGAAGATCATGCCCCTTTGAGATGGCTTCAGCCAATGCATAGCTACGCTTATAGGGCGAGGTATAGACTCTCTTTACAGGATACTCCTTTTCTACAAGGAGTTCTAGCTGTTTTAAGCCTAAATCACTTAAGGGTGTATCTGGTGAAGAGAAAACCTTCTTTTCATTGTCCACACTTGTGGTATGTCTAAGCAAGATCAAATCCATAGTGCCTCCAAAAGAGTGTATGCAAACAGATAGAACAGCTGTGTTGCCTCGATAGTAAAACCAATGGTATCTCCTGTCATGCCACCTATGCTTCGCTTACACCATAGTCCCATAAGAAGTGAGAACAGAATGCTTAGAAGAAAGGTTAGCAGATAGATCCACTCTCCCAAAAAATAGTGCAAAAGCCCCAGAATAAAAAGCCAAGGAATGCTCTGGTATAGATTTAGACTCTCAACAAAGAATTTACCCATGCCCTGCTCTCTTGCATAGTCTTTCTTATAGGCTGCTAACATGGGGGAAAAGCGACCCACTGCTGGCATGAGAAGAAGGAGTTTTCCACTCCCAGTCATAAAGCTGTAATAACCTAAGAGCAGGAGAATCACACCAAGAAGCCCAAAGGTACCAAGATGAGGATCCTTCATAATGCGAAGTGCCTCCTCCCTACCTCTTCGGGCAAGGAAACCATCCAAGGTATCTCCAAATCCATCCATGTGGAGTCCTCCAGTAAGAAGACAGTAAACCAGGACAAGCATAAAAGGCTGTAGATTCAATGGTAGCACCAGACTCAAACCATAGAGAATGCCTCCCAGGAGAAGGCCGATAAGAGGGACAAAAAGAAGTCCCTTCTTATAGCTGTCTTCATCCCAGAGATGAACACTGCTGTAGAGGGTTGTATAGAGTCCAAGTTGAAGGAGAAAACTACGGATCATTTTACCTCCATGGGAAGACCTGCTACCATAAAGCTCACTTTATCTGCCCTTCTGGCAACTTGTTGATTCAGTCTCCCAGCGATGTCTCGAAATGCACGGGACATTGGTTGCTCTGGTACAATGCCAAGTCCCAGCTCATTAGCTACAAGAAATACGGTCTTCTCCTTCACAAGATCAAGGAGATCATGGACTTCCTTTGTGATTGTCTCCTCTAGCTTTTGATAGTCCTCTGGTAGAAAGTCATCTACCTTTTCTTCGAAAAAAAGTCCCGTGATCATTAAGGTAAGACAATCAATGAGGATAACGTCGTGGTGTTGAAAGTCTTCTGCTATAAAACCACTGTATTTTTCAAGCGTTGTCCAGGTTGCTGGACGCCTTTTTTGATGAAGATGTACACGGTGTCTCATCTCCTCATCATAGATTTGAGAAGTAGCCAGGTAAAGAACGGATGGAAACTCCATAGCTAATTCTTCAGCATAGCTACTCTTTCCACTTCGTGCTCCTCCTAGGATGAAGTGCAGCATAAACTCTCCTTTAAAGCTCGTAAAAAGCCATCATTGTTCTCAGCAAGGCCAATGGAAAAGCGATAATAACTTGAATCTAATCCACAAAAATCTTCACATCGGCGCAGATAATATCCTGATGCTTTCATTGTAGCAAAGAAATCTTCTTTCTCTACACGAATTAAAACAAAATTTGTCAGTGTTTCACTGTACCACAGATTGTGCTCTTTAAGTTCCTTTAGCATTCGCTCTCGTTCACTCTTAATGAGCCTAAGGCTTTTCTCCTCATAGTCCTTGAGCTCACCTAAATGCAGCACAACAGTTTCTGCCAAATGGTTGACACTCCAAGGCTCCATCATGGAGATCATGGTGGAAATGGTTTCTTTATCGCTAATAGAGTAGCCTAATCGTAGTCCAGCTAAAGCATAGAACTTGGTTAAACTCCTCAGTTGAAAGAGGCCTTTTCCAGGAGGAAGTGCAGCCTCTCCCACAAAGTCTAAAAAAGACTCATCGAGAAAGAGATCAATTCCTCTTTCCTTTAGCTGTCCAAAGAGAACTCGACAATCCTGCTGTCCCATATAGACGCCTGTTGGATTACAGGGATTGCAAAGCACAACCAGTTCCACCTTTTCTTCTTCCGCTTTCTTAACAATCTCTTCCACAGAGGGCACAAAAGGAGGCTTTAGAATAAGTCGTTTCACCTCACTGCCAGAAAGACGAAAAGCTCGCTCATATTCATTGAAACTCGGATCAATAAGTAGGACTCGCTTATAGCTTTTTGCTCTGGCATAGAGATAAAGAAGAGAAATGGCACCATTGCCAAGCAGAAGGTTTTCCTTTGTGAGATTGAGCCAAGTAGCAAGAGCTTCTCTTCCCTTCTTTGCATCTGGACTGGGATAGGGAGAAAGCTTCTCTACTTCCCTTTTTATCACCTCGATGAGAAGCTCAGGTGTTCCCAAGGGATTCACATTGATGCTACGATCTTCAAGATTCAACTTTCCATAATAGCCACCATGCTTATTCATAGCACCTCCAAGAGTAGGCTAAGGGGTAAAAAGCAGGCTTCTACAAAGAAAAGAAGCTTCGCTAAAAGATTCACCATGCTGGCCTCCACACTACGATCATCATCACCCAGTGTAGGTTTCTCAACAACATTGTTGCCATAACGATGGGTGCCACCTAACTGAATCCCTAGTAATCCTGCAACCGCTGCTTCACTCTGTCCCGCATTGGGAGAAAGGTGTTTCTTCCGATCCCGTAAATAGATTCTCCATGCCTTCTTCACGGGAAGAATAAAAAATACTCCCGCAAAGAGAAAGAAAAGGGCTGTAACACGGGCAGGAATCAGACCTAGTAGATCATCCATTTTTGCACTGACATAGCCAAAGTCATGGTATTTTTCGTTTCGATACCCCACCATGGAATCCAGTGTATTGGTAATCTTAAAGGCAGCCATAAAAAGCAGAGGAACTCCTAAAAGATAACCTAAAAATAAGTATACAAGAGGACCAACAATACCATCAGCAGTGTTTTCTGCCATGGTCTCTAGCGTCCCTTTTAAAATTTGCTCTTCCGATAATCCTGCAGTACTTCTTCCCACGTAATGGCTCAGAGCTACTCTTCCTTCTTCAAGTCCTTCATCAAGCCCATGAACAACATGATGGCCTGCATCGCGTAAGGTCTTCCCACAGAGAAGAAAATAGACCCAAAAGCTCAGATAGAGATAAGCTGCCCAGGATCTCAAAAAGAATAGAGGTAGTTGAATAAGCAGTGAAAAGCACAGCACAATAAAGAGGTAGAAGAAACCTCCAAAGAGCTTTCTCCTGCCATCTGTATAAAAGAGTACTTCAAAAAAGGAGATTACACGACCAAGAAGTGCAATGGGATGATAAGCACTCTTAGTATCCCCAATAAAGAGGTCAAGGATGATACCTAAACTCATTCTAATACCTTATAGAGAAGGTCCATATCAAGATACTTTCGTAAATGATCTGCCAGCTCATTGTATCCCTCCTCTTTTTTCCTTCCTTCAAAAACAGGTAGCTCAAGGCCTTTATGTTCATAGAGTGCCCCTAAAATCTCTTCCTTAAAAGCCTCATTGAAAAAGACTCCATGGAGGCTGGTTCCAAGAACCCTTCCTTCCTCATCAGAGAGCATCCACTCGTCCCGTGACAGTTCCACCTCAAGATTAAGAGCTCCTTCAAGAGGAAGGGTTCTTGCTCTTCCCATAAGAAGAACCTCTTGGGATGTGTTGACCCTTCTTCTTTCCCGTGTCTGACTCTCATTAGTAGATAGTTCAAGTAGCCCTGGTCCTTTTTCTTTCAAAATCTCTTCGCCCAGAAGAGATATCCCTTGTCCTAGGGCTATGATCATCTGTTTGTTGTTTTTCCTTTGAAGACTTTCTACAAATCCCTTTTCCTTGAGGAACCTGAGATCCCTGAGCAAATCCGTACTTCCAGGGATTAGAATAAGATCTAGCCCTTCTAACTGACCAGGCTCTTTTACATAGACAAGGGAAATCCTTGCATCTTGCTCTAAGGGATGGAAGTCATTGAAATTGGTCATGGTTGGAAGCTGAAGAACACCTGCTTGGATAGCGGCTTCGCTTTTGTGATCCCTAATGTTTAAGGAGTCCTCTTCCTCTAGCCCAAATTCCCTATAGGGAATCACGCCCATACAGGGAATGTTGAGGAGTTCTTCCAGTTGCTGGATGCCTGAATCAAGTAGTGTTACGTCTCCCCTAAATTTATTGATGATAAAACCTCTGATTCGACTTCTATCTTCTTCGATAAGTAGAGCAACAGAGCCGTAGATGGATGCAAAGACACCACCCCGATCAATATCTCCAATAAGAATAACCGGCGCCTCTAGGGCTTCTGCTAAGCCCATGTTCACAATGTCTTTGTCCCTGAGATTGATTTCGGCAACTCCACCGGCGCCTTCAATGACACAGACCTCATAGTCTTCTGCAAGACTGTGATAGGCTTTTAGAACTTCCTCAAGAAGTTCGTCCTTTAACGCATAATACTGCCTAGCGGTGTTGGTTCCTCTAGGCTTTCCATGAACAAGAAGTTCAGAGCCATTGTCTGAACGTGGTTTAAGAAGGACTGGCCCCATACGAACATCAGGCTTAAGGCCACAGGCTTCTGCCTGGAGGCGCTGAGCAGTAGCGATTTCAAGGCCGTTATCCAGGACAGTAGAATTACGGGACATATTTTGGGATTTAAAGGGAACCACAGCATGACCATCCTGCATAAGAATGCGACCTACACCAGCTGAGATCAGGCTTTTACCAACAGAGGATGCTGTGCCCACAAACATTATTTTCTTCATTTTGCACCTAAAAAAAGCTGCTCTGTGAGCAGCTATTTCGTTTTCTCATAGTAATAGTAGACCTTATCGCCCTGTTTCTCGTAGGAACGGAAGAGATAATGATTCTTATGCATAAGCTTCTGCATAGGAATATCTCCCTCCACAATCCGTAAGCGAACTGTCCCCTCATAGTTGGAGAAATACCATTGTTCGAATTCTCGTAGCAGCTCCATACCATGTAAAATCACATCGGAGATTTGATGGAAGTGGATTTCACTACCAAAGAGGTCTCCTGTTTCTTCATCTTGTTCATAGCGTATCCAGTTCAGGACATACTGTCCGAAACGTTCAATAAAGAGCTTCTCTTCAGGACGGAAGTGATAGATGTTTCTTTCTTGGAGCAGTTGCATGTCTTGGCTACTTGCCACAGAATAAGAACTTTCACGCTTGTAGTTCTTAATGTCACACCATTTGAGATCCAGTTCCTGGATGAATAAATCCAAGAGTGTCGAAAGCTCTTTCACAAGATCGGGGTGGACATTGGTGGACATGATGGCTTGTATATCGTCGGATGCTGCTTTGACTTCTTCAAAGGTTGCTTTTCCTTTAGCGGTCAAAAAGACATTGACACGACGTTTGTCACGTTGGTCTGTTCTTCTTTGAATATGTCCAGTCTCTTCCAATTTCTTCAGAGCTTTAGCCACAGTGGTTTTATCAATAAACAAATCTCTGGAGATGTCGTATTGATTAGCTCCTTCATAATCATGTAGATAGAGTAAATAGGCATACTGTCCTCTGTTCAAAGAGGTGTTTGCCAGTTTATCCTCAAAAATCGTCTCGATCATGCGAGCTAATTGTTCAATTCCAGTAGCGATATTATTCATCCTTGTACTAGTCCTTCCTGGTTCATGTTTCATTCAAGTGAACTTTCTTCTATAGCTGTATTTTAGCTTAAAAAGCAAGATAATTCAAGCGTAATCACCTTAAAAGGAGAAGCAATCGCCTCTCCTTTTTCATGTTTCTGTGTTTTTTGTTCCTCGCCTGACTATTTGGCGTAGGATACGGCTCTAAACTCTCTGATCAGGTGGACTTTCACTTGACCAGGATAATCCATCTCTTCTTCAATGCGTTTCGCTACATCTCTGGAGAGTAACACCATCTCATCATCACTGATTTTGTCGGGTAC
>CAMFGQ010000028.1 GCA_945950065.1 uncultured Clostridia bacterium | reverse complement strand
CCTTGGTTGTTTCATTAATCTTCAAAGTCTGGATAGTTGTCGACAAGTTTTTGGTATTCGGCTTCCCACTCTAGATCACCATAGTGATCTTTTAGTTTGGCCTTGATCTTCTCTGTTTTTCCTTCTAATTCAAGAAGGTCGTCGTCGGTCATCCAACCCCATTTTTCTTTCATCCAGCCTTTGGCTTGATCAAATTTGTTTTCGGCTTTATCGCCATAATGCTCAACGGTGTCTTTTAGTTTTTTATCCATGGTTTCCTCCTTTTGATTTGGAAATCCTTACTCTACTCTTAACCCCCTCAAAAGGTGATAATCTTATGCTTTTGTCACAAAAGGAAAAGCTCTGGTTTCCCAGAGCTTTAGTTACTCTTCATCAAGGAATAGTTCTTCCTCAACTTCTTCCTCAACATCTTCCGGAAGGTCCTCACCAGGACTTTCTTCTGCAAGGGCGTCTTTTACGCCTGCTGCATATTTTTCTTCACGACCTAATTCTTTATCTCGTGCTTTCTTTTCGCGATACTCAGCATCTTCTGCTTCTTTTTCCTCGCGTAGAGCCTCAAGACCTTCATCAATCACCAAATGGAGCTCAATGCTGTCAATGGTCTCATAGTCATAGAGAGCTTGAGCAATGCCTTCCAGTTGTGTCAGGTTCTTCTCAAGGAGCTCAACCGTCATGGCGAAGGCTCGATCCACCAACTGTCTGATCTCCATGTCGATTTCACTGATGACTTGTTCTGAATAATCTCGTTTAGTGGTTAAGTCACGACCGATAAAGACGTTGTCATCTCCCCCATAACTCATTTGGGATAGATTGTCACTCATGGCGTACTTCACAACCATGTCTTTAGCGATCTTGGCTACACGCTCAAGGTCATTGGACGCACCAGTAGAGATGTCTTTAAGAATCACTTTCTCAGCTGCTCGACCACCTAAGAGAACCATGAGCTCATTGAACATTTGCGTCTTGGTCATGTAGTTCTTTTCTTCAGTAGGCAGTTGCATGGTGAAACCACCTGCACGCCCACGAGGAACGATAGTCACTTGATGCACAGGATCACATCCTGGAATCATGGCTGCTACCAGTGCATGGCCTGCCTCATGGACAGAAACCAAGCGTTTTTCTCGTTCAGTCACAACTTTGGATTTCTTCTCAACACCCACAATCACTTTTGTGGTTGCTTCTTCAATGGTATCCATGTTGATGCTGTTGAGTTTATTTCGAGCTGCAATGAGGGCAGCTTCATTCATCATATTTTCTAGGTCTGCAGGTGTAAATCCAGGAGTTCTCTTGGCAATGACATCAAAGCGCACATCATCTGCAAGAGGTTTGTTTCTGGAGTGGACCTCAAGGATATCTTCTCTCTCCCTGACGTCAGGAACCCCTACATAGATCTGACGGTCCAAGCGACCAGGTCTCAGTAGAGCAGGGTCAAGAATGTCAGGTCGATTGGTGGCTGCAATGAGGATAATTCCCTCTTGGTCACCAAAACCATCCATCTCAACGAGAAGCTGATTCAAGGTCTGCTCACGCTCATCGTTTCCACCACCTAGACCAGCTCCACGGTGTCTACCCACAGCGTCTATCTCGTCGATAAACACGATACAGGGTGCATCTTTTCTTGCTGTATTAAAGAGATCACGAACACGGGATGCACCGACACCCACGAACATCTCAACAAAGTCTGATCCACTAATGCTATAAAAAGGTACATTGGCTTCACCAGCAATAGCACGGGAAAGATAAGTTTTTCCCGTTCCAGGAAGTCCACTCATCAGGACTCCCTTAGGAATGCGTGCACCGAGCTTTCGATAGCGACCAGGATTTTTGAGGAAATCGACGATTTCTTGCATCTCTTCTTTTTCTTCCTTTAATCCCGCTACATCACTAAAGGTAACTCTTCTTCGACTGTCTTGCTTGTGAAGCTTGGCTTTGTTTCGACCAAAGCTCATGGCTTTATTGGCACCACCTTGGCCAGCATTCATCAGCATAAACCAGGCAAAGAGCATAATTCCCATAATCGCTAAGGTAGGTAAAATACTCAACCACATTGGTTCGGCATCAGGGGGAGCAGTTTCCACAGGAATCTTATAGGCCTTTGCAGCTTCCAAAATCTCATTGCCATAATACTGAGCAAACATGGAAGGAACAAACACTGCAAATTCCTGATCATCCTTTAAAAAACCACTGACGATATTATCTTTAACGGCGATGTTCTTTACATCACCTGCTTCAATTTTTTCCATTACATCTGTAAAATTTAGTGCTACTGCTTTTTCTCCTGGCTGGAGCGTGCTCCAAAACAAGAAGACTAAAACCAGCAGGATTAGCATCCAAAAGAACAGATTTTTCTGTAAACCTCTCAATCACTGCCTCCTTATTCACCCATCTATGTTACAACAAAAGATTCTGCATTTCAACACGTACCTGAAGATAACTCTTTCCTGTTAGAGGAATCTGTGCCTTGCGTAGTCCTAGGATCCAAAATACTGTTTTGCCTGAAGCCAGAACCCAGTACTCATCTCGTTTGGAGAGAGGGACTTTCTCATCAATAAAAAAATCCTTAAGCTTCTTCTTACCACCTAAGCCCACAGGTTGAAAGACATCCCCTGCTTGCCTATGGCGTAAAACCAAGGGTTCTTCCACAAGTTCCTCAGGAATACTGTGAACATCTTCTGTAAAATAGGGCCGCTCTGCACGATCGATGTGTAACAAAACGCCCTTGACTTCATTAGTACCCAAAGATAGTGAATAAGTAACCTTATTTTCCTCAGGTATTTCCCCAAAATAAAAGAAATCTTGTTCCCTACGAAGCATTTTTCCATCAAAGAGGAGCTTACCCGTGGTTTTCTCCTCTAATAGCTCCAGAGCTGCCATGGTTTCAGGATAACTTAATCTAAACTTCTTCCTCAAGAGGCGCTTTTTAAGCACAGGAGCTAAGCTACGTATTTCTTCCAGTGGATAGAGGGTCTTGTCAAGATCAATTCTCTCTTCTAGTAGCTGATCTAAAAACTCATCCTCTTCACGCAAAATCTCCATGGTCTGCTCTAGTCGCTTAGCCAAGGAAGGACAGTAATCTTCTTCGATTTCAGGGATTAGTTCTAAACGAAGTTGATTACGATAATACATAGGCTCAAAATTGGTTTCGTCTTGAACATAGGTAAGCTTCTTCGCTGCAGCATAGTCAAGAATCTCGCTTTTACGATAGGAAAGAAGGGGACGATAGAGGTCATCTTGAAGAGGATGAATACCTCCTAGTCCTCGTGTACCACTCCCCCTAAAAAGATTGATAAAAAAAGTTTCCATCTGGTCATCCAGATGATGGGCCGTCGCAATATAGGCCAAGCCTCGCTCCTCTTTTATCCTTCGAAGAAGTTCATAGCGTAGCTTTCGTGCTCCTTCTTCAATCCCCAGTCCTCTTTCTTCACAGTAGGCTTGAACATCCTCTTGGTAGAGGTGGAGCTGAAGTCCTTTGCTGCTTGCTACCTGACGACAAAATTCTGCATCCCTAGCCGATGTAGGCCGAAGCTGATGGTCAAGATGAAAGAGCTCCACCTCATGTCCTTCATTCAGGAGCAGATCCAGCAAAACCACTGAATCAACACCACCACTAAAGGCAAGAAGAATAGATCCTTTCACCTTTGGTTTCAGAATCATAGGAGACCCCTTGTTAAAGCGTAGCCTTCCAAATTTGAATAGTCAGAATAAGCAATCTCGTTGTGTCCCAGTTTGTCTAAGAGATAGACTAGAATTTTACCTCCCGCCAAAATGGTTTCTTTTCTGCCTTTAAATTCTCCCAGATACTCTTCTCGCTCATCGAGGCTCATGGTTTTCATCAGACGTGTCAGCCCCTCAATCTCATCTCTTGAAATTGTTTTACCATGAATCAGAGGACGACTGTAGCGATTGCTACCTTGCGATAGGCTGACGAAGACACTGAGACTTCCCCCGATACCATACAGACTTCCCGCCATAGTAGGGAGAGTAGAGAAATACTGATCTAGGGATAAGCCCTCTTCATAGCGCACCACCCCCATGGGGATGCTGATCATCTCATGGGGCGTCACAAACTCTGTGGAGCCTCCACCAAGATCAATTAGGGAAAAGGGTTTATTTCCTGCTAGAAGCTTTACACCTTCATAGCCAAGGCGTGCTTCTTCTTCACCACTCACAATTTCTGCATGAATGCCTAGGGTCTTCCTTAGACTTTCAATAAACTCCTGGCCATCCTTAGCCTCACGTACAGCGCTGGTGGCATAGAGAAAAAGACCCTCTTTTTCAAAGTCCTTACTAAAGTCTTTGACAATCTCTAGGGCCTGCTCTTTTCTTTCTTGTTTTAGATAGCCATCCTTCAATTCTTTTGCCAAGGGACAAAGGACAGAGGCATCAATGCCTCTTTTCAAATCCTCCCGATCACGAAAGCTCAAAAGGCGAAGGGACTGACTTCCTACATCAATTACTGCTTTTCTCATAGATGAAATAAAAAGTCAAGATTTCTCTTGACTTTTCCTCCTCAATCGTGGATCACATAAAGCATTTCGTCGGGCATAATCATTTTCAGTTGCCCGCGTGCAACATCCTCAATATAAGCCAATGAGCCAGAACGTTTTAGTTCATCTTCTAAATTGGCTTTTAAGAGCTCTAATCGCTGGACTTCAAGTTGCAGAGCAACGCGATCCTCCTTTAGCTTCTTCATCTCCAATTGTTGGTAGACGAAGGTATAAGCACCTAGGAGAATAAGTAGAAGGGCTATGATAACGATTGAACGTTTGCTACTATTTGTTCGTTTCACTGTATCACTTCCTCATACATGGCTGCTGCGTTATCTTTGGTGGAGCTGTCTCGCAACTCTACTACTCGAAACTCTACAATTCTCATTCCAAACTGGATTGTTAGCAAATCGCCTACTTGGACACGGTCCCCGGCTTTTGCAATCTTTCCATTGATTTTCACTTTTTGGGCACTGCAAAACTCTTGCGCAACTGTCCGCCTTTTGATGATCCGGGAGACCTTTAGAAATTTATCCACCCGCATCTGCTGTGCCTTGTGAAATAAAGAGTAGCGATTGCTACTCTCTACTTCTTATTGCTTTTCTTGTTGACCATTTCTTTCAGGCCTTTACCAGCCTTGAAAACAGGTGCTTTGGAAGCAGGAATTTTAATGACTTTATCAGGTTGTTGTGGGTTTCTTCCTTGACGAGCTTTACGATCACGTACTTCGAAAGTACCAAAACCTACGAGTTGAACTTTGTCTCCAGCAACAAGTGCTTCTTGAATGCTCTCAAGAACTGCCTCTAGACATTCTTGTGAGTTCTTTTTAGTTAAACCAGTTTTCTCTGCTACGCGAGCAACTAATTCAGTTTTATTCATCATTACCTCCATAATTTTTACTTAACCTCATGATACCTTATAAACCCTTGTAATTACAAGTGTTTTTTGATAATTCTGTCGAATGTTTTTCTAATTGTATTCTCTTTCAACTAATTATTGGTCAGATACACTATCCCTAGTGGTCCTTGATTTCGATAGGACTATTTTCATACGGTCCATAAGGGCCATATCCAGACCTAAGTCCCTTTCAACTGCTTTTTCGATGATGATTTCCAATTGATCAATGAGCTCTTCGCTGGTCTCTTGAGAGGTTTTTTTCTGTCCCAGGAGCTTTTTCAGCTTTTGGGTATAGTGAAGTGGGCTTGCTTTTGGTAAAGAAGAGATCCTATCCTCCAGGCTTTGCTCCTTTTGTTTATTCTGTTCCCACACATCCTCAACTTCCGATGCGTTCGCTGCTCGGTCATCACTAAATACATGAGAATGACGAGAATAAATCTTGTCATAGGAACCTTGAATCACATCTTCTAGAGTGAAGTATCCTGCTTCCTCAGCAAGGGCACTATGAAATACTACTTGGAAGAGTAGATCTCCTAGTTCATCACACAGAGAATCATAATTCTCTTGATCAATGGCTTCCAGTACCTCATAACTTTCTTCTAGCAGATAGCGTTTTAGGCTTTCATGAGTCTGTTGGCGGTCCCAGGGACAGCCTCCAGGTGCTAAGAGCATCTTCATCAGTCCATAGAGATCTTCCATGTCCTTTCGTCCTTCTCCCTTGGGAAGAAAGACACTGGTGAGATGATCAAAATGATTTTCATGATCCAGTGCATAAAGAGGTACTTCTAGGACCATTTCCTCCTTTGTTCCTGCACGAGAAACAATGAATGCTGGATGCTCATCTTCAAACACTTCCATCAGCTTCAGCTTTAAGTCCGAAGCAATCTGGCGTTTATAGACCTGGATAAACAACTGATCTGTTTGTGGGTCTAGGGGGAATTCCCCAAGAGCATCAGCAATTAAAAGTCCTTTACTATAGTCAATCCCCAGTGCACCACAGACCACATCAAGAAAGCTTGCTCCAGGAAAAACTCTTGGATCTTCTTCCAGTAGAAGTTCAACACTGCGTTCTGCTACATAGGGTGAACCTGGAACAGCATAGACAATGTCTTTCTCCTTTGAGATCTCCACAAGTCTAGAAGCAATCTCCTGATACAGGTCTTCAAAGTTTTCCGCTTCATCATAAAGGGAATCGAAGCTGAAGAAGGGTCGCTGTATTTCTTCTACTGCAGGATGATGAGCAGTACGCACATAGAGTTCATCAGCTTCTAAAATAGCCTTATAGGCCCCAAGACTAAGCTGATCAAGTCCTGCGGGCCCTAAGCCTACAATGGTTAACATTAGTCTTCAAGAGAATAATATTTGATTGGAGTTTTGGCTTCTTGTTCAGCAGAACGCTCATTGATCATTTTGATGACTTCTGCTTGGGTATGCTTAAGCACAAGACGTTTTACGGCCTCATCTTCTTCTGCTTTTTCGGCAATCTCTGCTAATGTGCCCTTCTCTGTGGTTTGAATAATGTGCCAACCAAACTGACTTTTAATGGGTTCAGACACTTGATCCACTTCTAAGGAATAGGCAGCATCAGAGAATTCAGGAACCATTTCTTCCTTTGAGAAATAACCCAAGTCTCCACCTCGTTCAGCAGAGGTATCTTGAGAATATTCTTTGGCCAAGGCCTCAAAGAGTGATGGATCTTCATCAAGCTGAGCTTTGAGTTCTTTGGCTTTTTCTTCTTCAGCTTCTGGAAGAAGAATATGGCGTGCTCTGACCAGCTTAACGGATTCTTTCAGTTCTTTAAAGCCATCGCTTTCTTCTACTTCTTTATGCAACATACCAACCAAATCACCGATTTGTGTTTCAAGGGCGATACGCGCCTTGACAAAGTCTTTATCGAGATTGTTGTCTTCAAAGTACTTTAGGGTCTCTTCCGTATTTTTGGCAAGGAACTCATTGTTATAGACTTCTTCTGCTTTTTCCATATCTTGTTGAATTCCAGCATTCTCTGCCAAAATAGAAAAGACTTGTTCTTTTGCTAAGTCTTGCTGAACCTTATTGCGGAGATTTTCAGTAAGAATCTTACCTTCATCGCCTTCAAAGGCATTTTCTCCATAAGCATTTAATACAGATAGTTTCTGAAATAAAAAGGATTTATTAAAGTCATCCTTTGTCACTTTTCGATCGCCTATCTCTGCAACCAAGGTGTCATGTTTAGGAAGGGAAGATTCTGCTTCAGGTGTTTCTCCTGCTTCTTCCGTTTCTACGACCTCGGACTCTGTTTCACCTGTTTCAGGTGTGGTTACTGGCTCCTCTGTTTTTCCACAGGATACAATAAGTAGCATCAATACGACTAATAATCCTGCAATGAATTTCTGTTTCACATTTCCTCCTTATACTGCTTCTCCTGCATTTTTTCTAAAAAGGCTAGGAGTTCGCCTAAATCCTCAGCTTTCATTGGCAAAATCAAAGAAGGTCTTAGGCCAGTCTTCACTTGTACCCCTGGAAGGGGATCTTTATGCAAAGACGTAAACCATTCTACACTAGGTGGACTGGTTTCGTCAAAAAAGAGACGGAGTCCAAGTCGTCCACTGGTGACTTCCTTAAACCCTAATGTCCCTGCTAAACCAGATAGATAACTAATCTGAAGAAGTTTCTCCACAGGTTCTGGAAGATCACCAAAACGGTCCATGAGTTCATCCTCTAGATCCTCCAGTTCTTCCCGTCGGGTGATGCCATCCATCTTTCTATACATTTCCATCTTCAGCCCCTCCTCCTGAATGTAGTCAGAAGGCAAGTAGGCGCTGATGGGAAGTTGAATTTGTGCACGAAGTCTATGGGTTGGTTTTTCACCTCGAAGTTGCTGGGCTTTTTCCCGCAACATGTCCATATAGAGTTCATAGCCAATGTCACCAAAGTGGCCTGATTGATCAGCACCGAGAATGCTTCCAGAGCCACGAATCTCTAAGTCTCGCATGGCGATTTTGTAGCCCGATCCAAAATCCGTAAACTCCCGTAGGGTCTCCAATCGATTATAGGCATCTTGACTCAGTTCTTTATGAGGAGGATAGAAGAGATAAGCATAAGCAAGTCGATCACTGCGGCCTACCCTCCCCCTCAGTTGATAAAGCTGAGAGAGCCCAAAGTTTTGTGCGTTTTCGATAATCATGGTGTTGACATTGGAGATATCCATGCCAGTTTCCACAATGGTGGTTGAGAGTAAGAGATCGATTCTCCCCTCTCTAAAGGCCAGCATGGTTTCTTCTAAGGCATTGCGGTTCATCCGACCATGGGCCATGGCAATGCTTATATCCGGAAAATACTTCCGCAATCTCGCCTGTACTTTTTCCATGGATTCCACGCGATTATAAATGTAATAAATCTGTCCACCACGATCCAGTTCTCTGGTAATGGCCTCCCGTACCACATCCATATCTTCTCTTGCGATAAAGGTTTGAATCGGATAGCGATTTCTTGGAGGCTCACGAAGGATGCTCATGTCGCGAATACCCCCAAGGGAAAGGTGGAGAGTTCGAGGTATGGGCGTAGCCGATAAGCTCAGGGTATCCACTTCTGCACGGAGCTCCCTGATCTTTTCTTTATCGGCAACACCAAAGCGTTGCTCTTCATCGATGATAAAAAGACCTAGGTCATGAAACTTCACTCCATCGCCCAGTACCATATGGGTGCCCACCACCACATCGATGCTGCCCTTGGCCAGTCCCTTTAAGATTTCTTCTTTCTCATTGGGTGGGGTTAAACGTGACAGTTGGGCTACCTTGATGGGATAGGCAGCAAAGCGTCGCTTTAAGGTATCGTAGTGCTGGGAGCAGAGTACCGTAGTAGGGACAAGAAAAACCGCTTGTTTGCTGTCCATAACCGCCTTAAAGATCCCCCTGAGGGCAACCTCTGTCTTGCCAAAGCCTACATCACCAAGAAGAAGCCTGTCCATAGGACGAGAGGACTCCATATCTTGCTTCATCTCCTCGGCAGCACGCAGCTGATCGCTTGTTTCTTCATAGGGAAAGTCCATCTCAAACTGTCTCTGCCAAGGCGTATCGGGGGAAAAAGCAAATCCCTTTGCTGTCTCACGCTTGGCATAGAGTTCAAGGAGTTTTTCCGTTAGATCATCAATGCTCTGCCTGGCTCTTTCTTTTCTCCTTTTCCACTCAGGACTTCCTAGCTTACTGAGAGCCACCTTGCCCACATCTCCACCCACATAGCGTTGAATGAGCTGCAGTTGATCCGATGGAATAAAGAGAACATCGGTACCACGATAGGCGATCTCCAAGTAGTCTCGTGTAATCCCCTCAATTTGCTTTTGAACCACACCACCATAACGGCCGATACCATGATGGCGATGAACGACATAATCCCCTATCTTTAAGTCGAGGAAGTTGCTGATAGGCTCACTGCTCTCTTGGAAGTATTTTCGTTTTCGTCGTTTGGTTCCGCCAAGAATTTCCTGTTGGGTATAGACCACCAGGTCCTTCTTTTCATAAATAAAGCCTCTGGATAGGCTGAGATACTCTATAGCCAGAACTCCCTTAGTCACTTCCTCAGGGGAGATCTCGTAAGGGATGCCTCTTGTCTTCAGTTCGTGGATAAGGGGACTCTCTTCACGAGGAAGCAGAAGCACTTGTTTCATGTCATGACGCTGATAAAAATCAGAAAAGAAATCTGCTATGGCGCCACGGTAATCCACATTTCTTCTTGCATCAACCGACACATAGCGATAGCCTGGTCGAGGGAGTTGATGATGAGGATCCACCATGATCCTACCCTTTGAAAGGAGTCTTTCTAGGCGCAATACTTCTCGAGGCAGTTCAATCCCCTCTTCTTGCTGTTCTAGAGTAAGGAGTGCATCCTTGTAGTAGCCTTCATAGCGATTGAGACAGGTGATTTCGTCGTAGACAAAAAGCTCCTCTGCCCAGTCCTCCAGATAACTCCCCTTGGGGAGATTAGTTTCCTGTGCGGGAGAGATTTCAAGCTCAAAGAGATTGTCAATGCTTCGCTGACTCGAGGCATCAAAGGAACGCATACCGTCTACTTCATCACCGAAAAACTCAATGCGAAAAGGATGCTCTTCCCCTGGAACAAAAACATCCACAATGTCTCCACGTACTGAGAAATCACCCCATCTCTCCGTGGCGTATTTGCGTTCATAGCCCAGTTCAATGAGACGTGAGAGAAGCTCTTCTCTTTCTATTTTTACATCAAGAGTGAAGCGCAAAAGCCCCTCTTGGAAGACTTCTCGCTGTGGCAATTCATAGGCAAGGGCTGCCACAGAGGCAATAAGAACACCACTCTTCCATGCCTTTAAGACAGCAGCACGCTCTAGGAGTAGCTCTTCAGAAGAATAGTAGATGCCCTTACGCAGTGCTTCCTTCTCTGGAAGAAGTTCCGCTTCAACGCCAAGCTGGGTGAAGTCTTCATAGAAACGTTCTGCTGTTAGTAAGTTTGGAACCACAAGGAGGGCTCTCTTTTCACCAAGAGCCCTGCTTAAAAAGAGTGAATCCAAGGATTCACTCACCACATTTAGTTGATAAGCCTGATTCTCCTCCAAAGGAGGTAGAAGATCTAAAAAACTCATCAGGTCCTCACATTATAAGCATTCATAGCAGCATCAATGCCCTCATTTAAAAAGAGAAGCAAAGCTTTCACTGCCTTATCTAGGGTTTCCTCAATCACTGCTTCTTCTTCCTTTGAGAAGGTAGAGAGTACATAACTGGCAAGAGGAATCCTTTTATCCTGATCAATGCCGATACGAAGTCGAGGAAAGTCCTTCCAACCCAGTTTTGCAAGAATGTCCCGCATACCATTATGGGTACCTGCTCCACCTGATTTGCGAAGGCGAAGGGTTCCCACTTCAAGATCTACATCATCGTAGACCACCAGGAGTTCTTCTCCAGAGATTTTGTAGAAATTCACCAGTTGCTGAAGCGTCTGTCCACTTCGATTCATATAGGTGGTGGGTTTCACCAAAAGGATTTTTTCGCCTCTATAGTTTCCTTCTGCAATAAGTCCATTAAACTTCGCCTTACTAAAGCTAAGCTGTAGCTCCTTTGCTAAGGCATCAATGACTCGAAAACCGATGTTATGGCGGGTCTTTTCATATTCTTTTCCTGGATTGCCTAGCCCCACCAAAATGATCATAGACGTTTTTTCCCAACAAAGAGTTCTGAGACAGAGTCGTTTTGGTAAATGCGACGAATGGCTTCAGCCATAAGCTTAGAACTGCTGAGGATGGTTAGTTTATCAAAAAGTTTCTCTTGAGGTAATTCAATGGTATCCAAAATCACCACCTCATTAATGGGGCTAGCTACCAGACGATCAATGGCAGGTCCACTAAAGACTGCATGGGTACAGCAAGCCATAACGCTTTTTGCTCCCATATCTACAAGGACTTCTGCTGCTTTACAGATGGTGCCTGCTGTATCAATCATGTCATCCACTAAAATAACATTCTTTCCTTCTACTTCACCAATGATGCTCATGACTTCACTTTCATTGGCCTTGGGACGTCTTTTTTCAATGATCGCAATAGGGCTGTCAATCTTGGATGAAAAGTCTCTGGCCCGGGTCACAGAACCAAAGTCTGGTGATACCACCACCATGTTTTCCATGCCCTTACCATTGACGTAACTTGCAAGGAGAGGTTGTCCCAATAAGTGATCAACAGGAATGTCAAAGTATCCCTGAATCTGGGCGGCATGAAGATCCATGGTGAGTACACGGTCTGCGCCAGCTTTTTCCAGTAGATCAGCCACGAGTTTTGCACTGATGGGATCTCTGGCTCTGGCTTTTCTATCTTGTCTTGCATATCCATAATAAGGAATCACTGCGGTAATTCTGCCTGCTGAAGCACGTTTGAGTGCATCGATCATAATCAGCAGTTCCATCAAATAAGTATTGACCTCAGGTGGTGCAACAGACTGAACGATAAAGACATCTGCGCCCCGCACGCTTTCACCAATGGTAATGGAAATCTCACCATCACTAAAGGCACCTACGCTAGCTTCTCCCAAAGGAAGCCCTAGTTCTTTACAAATTTTTAGAGACAAGTTCTTTCCGGCATTTCCGGCAAAGATTTTCACTCCATCCCCGGTTCTACGCATTTGATTCCTCCCTATTTTTTGCTTTTGTCCTTGGCCCAGCCAAGTTTGTTGGTTTGTCTGACTCTTCCGATGCTTAAGGCATCTGCAGGCACATCTTCAGTAACGGTGGTTCCAGCTGCAACATAGGCATTCTCGCCCACCCTTACTGGTGCAACATAATTGCTGTTGCATCCCAAGAAGGCCTTATCCTCTATGGTGCTGCGGTATTTACTGCGTCCATCATAGTTGACAAAGACCGTACCACAGCCTACGTTAATCTTCTTACCCAAATCTGCATCGCCTACATAGGAAAGATGACTTACTTTTGTACCGTCACCAATGTTGGCATTCTTGATTTCAACAAAATCACCAATTCGGCACTGCTCACCAATCACCGTACCTGGACGCAGATAGGTATAGGGACCAACATGTGTCTCTTGTCCAATCACTGCATCTTCTGCACGTGTATACTCCATATGTGCGCCCTGGTGGACTTCACAATTCTTGAGATAGACTCCTGGTCCCAGTAGGACATCTGCTTCAATTGTGGTGGAGCCTAGCAAGTAGCAGTCTGGCCAAATTTCAACATCGGAAGCAATCTCTACATTAGGCTCAATGTAGACTCGTTTAGGATCAATGATGGTAACACCATTGTCCAGATGTTTTTCTAGAATGCGCTGTTGAAGAATCTCTCTTGCCTGGGCAAGTTGCTTTCGATTATTGATTCCAACGGTTTCCTCAGGATCAGCTAAAACAAAAGCATCCACTTTGCGACCTTCCTTGGCAAAGATCTCCACGAGATCCGTTAGATAATATTCACCCTGCGCATTGGCACTTTTTAGTTTACCCAAGGCTTCTTTCATGGGTGCGGTTTTCATCAGTAGAATCCCACTGTTGATTTCTTTGATTTCTCGTTGCTGCTCGGTGCAGTCTTTTTCTTCTACAATTTTTTCAACGCCCCCATCACCACGAAGAATCCTTCCGTAATTAAAAGGATCGGGCATGTTGACACTGAGTATACTTAAGTCTTTGTCCTGGTGGAAAGCAAGAAAAGCTTCCAGACTCTCAGGACGTAAAAAAGGTGCATCCCCATACAGAACCAAGGTTGTATCAGATTCAATCAGATCTACAGCTGCACGAAGAGCATCTCCTGTCCCTAGCTGCTTTTTCTGAACAGCATAGAGGAGCTCATCTCCAAAGATGTTTTCAATGGAATCATCTTGATCGGCAACCACAACAATGGTCTTTTCGGCTTGAACACCTTTTGCTAAATCCACGACATAACTCAAAACTGGCTTGCCTAGGATATGATGAAGGACTTTACTTGTTTTTGATTTCATACGGGTGCTTTTTCCCGCAGCTAAAATTACGACATCCATGACTACCCCCTGTACACTGTTCATTATACATCATTTGCCCATCTTCAAGAAAAAAAGATTTCTTCATTAAAAAAAGGAGCCTTGGCTCCTTAAAAATAGGATTATTCTTACGTATTTTCTTCTTCAAGCACTTCATTGTAAGCGCTAAAGACGATGTCTTGAAGATGCTGACGGGCTTCTGAACTGATGGGATGTACAATGTCACGGAAATCTCCATCTTGGAGCTTCTTGCTTGGCATAGCAACAAAAAGACCATTATGACCTTCTACAACCTTAATATCATGAATCACCAATGCATCATCTAATGTAACGGAAGCGACGGCTTTCATTCTCCCAGCACTGTCGACTTTTTTTATGCGTACATCTGTTATATTTAACATCTTCAACCTTTCTATCAAGAAGCCTCCCAAAAACCCTCT
>CAMFGQ010000027.1 GCA_945950065.1 uncultured Clostridia bacterium | reverse complement strand
TGAGCTTCAGAGCCTTTTCCACCGTGATGTCCTTCTTCAATATACTTCTTGGCATTGTCCCATGCACCACCGGCGTTAGCCATAAAGATAGCCATGAGTACACCTGTTACAAGGGCACCTGCTAAGAGACCACCTAGGGCAGCTGTGCCAAGGAATTTACCAACAAGGATGGGAACAACAACAGCCATAACTCCAGGTACGATCATTTCTTTTAGTGCTGCAGCTGTGGAGATATCTACACAGCGTGCATAATCAGGAGTAGCTTCGTGTTCCATAATGCCAGGGATTTCTCTGAACTGGCGACGTACTTCTTCAATCATGTGATTAGCGGCTTTACCTACAGAGTCCATGGTAAGGGCTGAGAAGATAAAGGGCAACACTCCCCCAATAAAGAGACCAACGGTTACTTTAGGATTCAAAATATCAATGGAGGTTAGATTTACTGTCTGAGCATAGGAAGCAAAGAGTCCTAGCGCTGTCAGCGCAGCAGATCCAATAGCAAAGCCTTTTCCAATAGCTGCGGTTGTGTTACCAACAGCATCCAGTCTATCGGTGATTTCGCGAACTTCTTCAGGTAGCTCGCTCATTTCAGCGATTCCACCAGCATTATCAGCAATGGGGCCATAGGCGTCAACTGCAACAGTAATACCAGCTGTGCTAAGCATACCAAGTGCTGCAAGAGCAATACCATAGAGTCCTTGGAAGTGGTATGCCACCAGAATGGCAACACAGATAAATAGAATTGGAAGTGCTGTAGAAATCATACCAACAGAGAGTCCACTAATAATGGTTGTAGCAGGACCTGTTTCTGATTGTGCAGCAATTTTCTTAACATGCTTATAGTCTGCAGATGTGTAGTACTCTGTAATTTGTCCAATCAGTAGTCCTGAAACAAGACCGGCAATAATGGCGAATGCAGCGTTCATGTTACCAAAATAATGATTACTGAAATACAAAGCAGCAGCTGCAACAACAAGGCTACTTACATAGGTACTCATGGTCAGTGCTTTTTGTGGGTTACCATCTTCTTTTCCACGAACAAAGAATGTACCAACAATGGCTGCAATGATACCAACGCTAGCAAGTACAATGGGGAATTCAACGGCTCCAGCAAGTCCTAGAGCTGCACCCAAAGTTAAGCTTGCAACGATACTTCCAACATAGGATTCAAAGAGGTCAGCACCCATTCCTGCAACGTCACCAACGTTGTCACCAACGTTATCTGCGATGGTAGCAGGGTTTCTTGGGTCATCTTCAGGAATACCGGCTTCTACTTTACCAACAAGGTCAGCACCAACGTCTGCTGCCTTGGTGTAGATTCCTCCACCTACCCTTGCAAAGAGAGCGATGGATGAAGCACCTAAACTGTATCCTGTAATCACGCCATAGTCTCCAGGGAAAATCAGCATAACAATGCCTAGTCCTAAGAAGCCTAAGCCAACAACACTCATTCCCATAACAGCACCACCACCGAAGGCCACATCAAGGGCACGGTTCATACCAAAATCTTTGGCGGCAGATGCAGTGCGCACATTGGCACGTGTAGAGACACGCATACCAATAAATCCAGCTGATGCAGAGAGAATCGTTCCGATTAAAAACGCTACAGCTGTTTTAACATTGATACCGATCGCAAGGAGAATAAGAAGAATAACTGAGAAAATTGCAATAAACATGTATTCCCGTTTAATAAAGGCCATAGCACCTTCTTGAATATAACCGGAAATTTCTCGCATGCGGGGTGTTCCTGGGTCTACAGGATCAATTTTTGCCTTTACTAAGTAGAATGTAAAGGCAAGTGCAATGAGACCTGTAATCACTGGCAAATAATCAAACATTTTTCAACCTCACCTTATCTATAATTTTGTATAACCAAAAGAGCGACAGCACTTAACATAAACACGATGGCAGCGATGGTTGTGATCTTTTCAAACAACGCGTCCAGTGAACGACCTTTTTGCTTTCCAAAAAGTTGTTCAGCTCCACCACCAATGGATCCGCTAAGTCCTGCAGATTTTCCAGATTGCATTAAAACACTGATAATCAACGTAACACTAGCTAACAAAAATACAATCGTCATAACCAAATATAATGTATCCATTTCAACCTCCTTCCATAACAGATTAATGTTATCATAGGGAAAATAAGAATACAATAGCCCATAGGGCGAAAAACAGCTTATATTTGGGGATTTTCCTTAGAAGTCTTTGAAAGAAAAAAAGCTCAACCTATTACAGAATTGAGCTTTTTTTGATGATTATAGTTTAAAGTTAACGATCTTCCCTTCATCTAGAACCCGTAGGGTTAAGGATTCAGTGATGAATAAGGTCACCGTCTTGTTGTCTTCGTTCTCATAGCCGACAGAGAAGTCTTGACCCACCGTGAACTCAAGATCATCATCCTTATGGGGTACCATGATGGCTCCCTTGACAACCTTAGAGCGGATAATCTCTCCTTCAATAATCCTCTCAACTTGCTTATACAGATTCATCCCCTCGTAGTTTTTATTCAGTCTCTCGTAGGCTTCAGGTGAAACAACGAGATCATAGGGTGGAAGCACATAGCTGTTATAGAGAGCATATTTTGCTTCGCCAATGCTCTTTAGGATTTCATCTGCTTCTTTGCCAAATTTCATTTGATGAGCCGCTGCTGCACTAAGTCCCTCTACCTCACCTTTTTTGTATCCATTGTAGATGAGTTCTTCTTCAAAGAGAGCGATTTCCTCAGCTGCTTCTTCCAGGGGACCTAGATCGATGTCTTTAGCGCCTCGCTCAACATTGTCCAGTTCCCAGCGATTCAGGGTAAACCTTCTTCGCACTTCCACGAGTTTTTGTAGTTTGTAGGTTCCTGTGGAGAGTTCTTCTTTCTCCTCTAAAATATCCAGCCTACCTTCTGGAACTGCCGGATAATCCCAACCTTTTGGTCCATTGACTTTGAGGACCTTTCTTGCTGAGAGCATGGCACGAAGCACTTCTTGTGCACGCTGATCAATTTCATCCCATGCCGCTTGGCTAATGGGAGCTATTTTTCTTTTTAAAATATCCATAGATCCTCCTATAGTTCTCCAATTCCCAGATCACCTGATGAAGGCTCCTCTTCAGATGAACCTCCTTCTTCGATCTCCAAAATACTTCCTTCTGTAAAGAGATAGGTGCGCATGTTCTCTTCCCATCCATACATATTTCTACGTAGCCATTCTAGAGTCATGCAGGCATGCTCCATCTCTTCGATGGCATTGTGTTTCATGATTTCACGAAGCTCTTCGTCTTCGCAGAGAGCGACACGCTGGTGATACCAGTCTACGGCTTCGATTTCTTCTTTGAGTGAACTCAGTGCCCGTACAAAGTTGCGATCCTCTTCACTTAGCAATTCCGGCAATTCATGATATTGAGACATGCTCTCCTCCTTAAGGATTTCTTATCCTTTTACGTTCTTTCTAGTTGGTTACCTACTTCCCTTATACCTCCCTATCAGCAGGTGAAACCTTTATCCTTTCTTTTCAAGATGATTGCAAGAAAAAAAAGAGACGAGGTTCATCGTCTCTTTCCTATCCAGCTCTAGAGTCCTAAAAATCCTGTTGTCATTTGCTGTTTTTTCTCAAGAATCATCTGGAGATGCTTTCGCTCTTCCTTAAGGAGTATTCTTACTTCTTCAGGTGCGAAGTCAGGGAAGAAGCCCATAATGTCCTGTACATAGGAAGTAGCTTCTCGTTCAACACGCTCAGCAAGATCTAGAATTTGGAACTTGTCACGCATTTTTGAAATCTTCTTTGGATCAAAGTCTTTGCCCAAAACAGAGTTTTCAAACATGGACTTCATAAAGGCTGCATCATCATCACTAAGAATGATTCTTTCGTCCTTTGAAGCCCTCTCACCTAGTGCTTCATAGATTTTGGCGTGTCTGTACTCATCTTCAGCTAGCTTCTCAAAGAAAGTACCATACTGTTGACGTACGTCTTCTGCAATGCTTTCATAAAAAAGTCCTACACGATTTTCAAAATCCACAATTGCAGTGAAGACATCTTTTACTGATTTCATTCTTACCTCCTCATTGAATTTGTCTGTATCTATTATACCCTAAGTTAGTAACAATTAGTCGCGAAAGATTTCACCATCGATAATGGTCATGACACATTTTGTCATATTAGAGAAGGGATCACCATCAAAGAGTGCCAGATCCGCATCTTTCCCAACCTCGATGCTGCCCAGTCGATCTTCTAACTTTAAGATACGTGCAGCCTCAATGGTCAGTCCCCTCAGTGCCACATCATAGTCCAGTCCCTCTCGGATGAGGACTCCCACATGAATAGGCAACTTCCATGTGTTGTAGTCTGTATCTTCGGTTAAAGCAATCACTACTCCTGCTTCACTGAGCTCTTTAGCATTCTCAAGACGAATATCCCATAGCTCTAGCTTTACAGGAGAGAGCATGGTGGGTCCAACCACACAACGCACTTGATTTTCTGCCAAATAGTCCTTTACCTTATAGCCTTCGGTGGCATGCTCAATGACAAAGTCAAGGTCAAATTCCTTGGCCACCCGACAGGCGGTTACAATATCATCTGCTCGGTGAGCATGAATGCGACAGCGTTGTTTTCCACGCACTACCGCAACTAAAGCTTCCTTCTCAAAGTCAGGCGTTGGACGATTGGCATCACCGTTCTCATAATCCAGGAGTTCATCGCTATAGGCCTTTGCCTCATAAAGGGTTTTGCGTAGCAGTGCAGCCACACCCATACGGGTCACAGGGAGTTTCTTTTCCAGTCCAAAGAAACGTTTGGGGTTTTCACCTAGGGCCATCTTCATCATTTCACTACCTGGAATCACCATGTCATCGGCAGTTTTTCCTCTGAGTTTAATGGAACAGCCTACACCACCAATCACATTGGCAGAACCAGGACCTGTGTAGACCGTTGTAAAACCAGCCTTTCTCGTGCGTGCAATGGCAATGTCATCGGGGTTCAGGGCATCAATACCTCGCACATAGGGGGTAATCGGCGATGAGTATTCATTGCCTTCCTTCACATCGGGTAAGGTACTTCTTCCTTGAAAAGTCGAAATATGGGTATGGGGATCAATTAGCCCTGGAATGAGAACTTTTCCTTCTCCATCAATTTCTTCAAACTCTCCTTCGGGTGATCCTTCACCGATTTCTCTGATCTTTTCATCAAAGAGGACATAGCCCTTTTCTATGGGTTCACCTACCACAGGTAGAATTTTTACATTGGTTATTGCTTTCATGCTTGACTCCTCACAGATTCAATTTATTGTCCTGTTTCTAGTTTATCCTATCTTCTCGTCATTGACAAAAAAGACCTTCTTATGGCAACCATAAGAAGATCTTTTTACGTTCTCTACTCCTCTACTTCTACCTTTACCTGCTCGGTATCATGGTCTCCGTGTAAGAAACAGGCTACCCAGTGATTGGGCTCCACTTCAAGGAATTTTGGTTCTTCCTTAAAGCAGCGATCCATGGCATAAGGGCAGCGGTTAGCAAAACGGCACATGGGTTCCGGCTCAATGGGAGAGGTGATTTCACCCTTGAGGATGATACGCTCCTTCTTGTAGTGAATGTCCGGAATGGGAATGGCCGATAGCAAGGCCTGAGTATAGGGATGTAGTGGCTTCAGGAAAATGTCATCACTACTCGCTTTTTCAATCAGTTTCCCGAGATACATAACAGCTATGTCATCGGAGAAGTGATTGACAACCGACAGGTCATGGGTGATGAACATATAGGTGAGCCCCATTTGTTCTTGCAGATCATCAAGAAGGTTGAGGATCTGTGCTTGAATGGATACGTCCAGTGCAGAGACTGGCTCATCACAGACAATGAATTTAGGTTCGAGTGCTAAGGCACGAGCAATCCCAATACGCTGTCTACGCCCACCATCAAGTTCATGAGGATAGGAGTTCACCAGACGGTCAGCCAGTCCTACAATGGACATGATTTCACGTACTTTTTCCATGCGCTCTTTGTTACTACCATAGAGTTTATGGATGATCATGGGCTCCATAATGGTCTCACTAATGGTTTTTCGTGGGTTTAAGGATGCAAAGGGGTCTTGGAAAATAATCTGCATGTCTTTCCTTTTTTCTCGCATCTCTTTTTTAGAGAGTTTTGAAAGATCTTCTCCCTCAAAATAAATCTCTCCCCCTGTGGGTTCAAGAAGTCTGAGTAAGGTTCTTCCTGTGGTGGATTTACCACAGCCACTCTCACCTACCACGCCTAAGGTTTTCCCTCTGTCAATGGTAAAACTCACATCATCTACAGCATGAAGCATCCCACCGGGAGTTCTAAAGTATTTTTTCATGTTCCTGACATCAATAATCGGTTTAGTCACGGCCAATCACTCCCCCTTCTTGGATGTTCTCTTCATTGTAGAGATGGCATTCTGCATAGTGTTCTTCATTTCGATAGACCCGGGGAGGTTTTTCTACCTTACAAATGTCCATAGCATAGTCGCAACGTGGATGGAAGGGACATCCAGTAGGTAGATTCGTCGGGTCAGGCATTAAGCCCTTAATGGGCTTCAATTTTTGCTGACGGTCGGCAAGGTTTGGAAGAGAGTTAAAGAGTCCCTCGGTATAGGGATGTCTTGTATGATCAAAGATATCCACAAGATCTCCTTGCTCGACGATACGACCGGCATAGATTACAGAGACTTTATCACAGACTTCTGCAACAATCCCTAGGTCATGGGTAATCATCAGCATGGCTGTTTGGTATTTTTCCTTTAGTTCCTTCATCATATCCAGAACCTGAGCCTGAATGGTCACGTCCAAAGCTGTTGTTGGCTCATCAGCAATCAGAAGTTTAGGATTTCCTGCTAGTGCAATGGCGATGACCACACGCTGCTTCATACCACCACTAAATTGGTGAGGATATTCTGATCCTCTTCCTCTTGGAATACCAACTAGCTCCAAAATCTCATGGGTCTTTTCTAGGGCCTGAGCTTTGGTCACTTTTTCGTGCAGCTCATAAACTTCTGCAATTTGCTCTTCTACCGTCATAACGGGATTCAAACTTGTCATGGGATCCTGGAAAATCATGGAGACATCATAGCCTCTCATGCTCTCCATATCTTTTTCGGGTGCTTGAATGACATCGGTGCCATCAAGATAGATTTCTCCACTGACCACAACTCCAGGAGGATGAGGAATGAGCTTTAACACGCCTAATCCTGCTGTTGTTTTACCAGCACCTGTCTCTCCTACAAGACCATGGGTCTCAGAAGGCATAATTTTTAAGTCTAGCCCATTGAGGGCTTCTACGACACCATCGTCAGTGCGATACTCTACGACGAGATCTTTGATTTCTAAAATTGCTTTTTCCATGATCTCCTCCTATTTTAACCTTGGGTCTAGTGCATCCCGCAGACCATCACCAAGTAGGTTTAGGGCAAGGATGGTGATCATGATGGCAAAGCCAGCTGATGCAGTGATATGGGGATAGGTCAAGATAACACTACGTCCATCAGAAAGGATTTGTCCCCACTCAGGACGAGGTGGTCGAATACCAAGACCCAGGAAACTCAGTCCAGCAATGGTCAGGATAATCGTTGCCACATTCAGTGTTGTATGCACAATGACTGGTGCAAGGGCATTGGGAATAACGTGCTGGGTGATAATCCTTCCGTCACTTGCTCCAATAGCCTTGGCTGCTTCGATGAACTCGACATCACGCACGGAGATGACAGAGCTTCTCAGAATACGGGCAAAGCCAGGTACACTGGATATCGCCAGTGCAATAATGAGGTTCCGAATGCTATCCCCCAGTGCTGCTGCAATGGTAATCGCAAACAAGGTCCCTGGTATAGCTAAGAAGATATCCATAAAACGCATGATGATGTTATCCAGCCATCCACCAAAGTAGCCAGCAACAGCTCCTAAGAAGCCGCCCACAAGGAAGGCTACTGCTACAGAGGAGAAGCCGATACTTAAGGAGACTCTGGAACCATAAATGATTCTTGCAAATAAATCACGTCCAAACTCATCGGTACCAAAGAGATGGTCCTTATTTGGTTTTTGGAAACGCTCAGGGATATTTTGTTTGATAATGTCTTGTTCATAATCATAAAACAGTGGTGCAGTTAAGGCCAAAACAATGAGGAGAATGACAATGGCAAGGCCAATCATGGCCGCTTTATTTTTAGCCAGTCTTTGAATCACCTCAATGATGGGTCCTCTTGCTTTAGTATTTACATTGTTAGCCATCATTACCTCCTAAGAATACTGTGCTTTGATCCGTGGATCAACATAAGCATAGAGTAGGTCAACAAGGAGATTAACAACGGAGAATGCAATGGTAAAGACAAGAATACATCCTAAAACTACAGGGATATCCCTTCCTTGGATGGAATAGATAATGAGACGACCAATTCCCGGAAGAGAGAATACGGTCTCTGTAAGTACACTACCTGCTAAGAGATAACCAACTTGAAGGCCGGTTACGGTAATAGTAGGGATCAGTGCATTGGGTAGGGCATGCTTTCGTACAACATTGTTGTAGGTCATCCCTTTACTTCTTGCTGTACGGATATAGTCTTGACGAATGACTTCTAGCATGGATGATCGAGTAATCCGTGCAATGGAAGCCATGGAATGGAAACCAAGTGCAAAACCAGGAAGAACGAAACTCTTCCAGCTATCTGCGCCAGCTGCTGGGAACCAACCCAGCTTTTGTGCAAACTGCGCCAGCAGTAACAGTCCTAGCCAAAAGATCGGTATGGATATCCCGATCAGGGCAATGAACATACTGAGTCCATCAAAAATGGTATTCTGTTTCACTGCTGCGATAATTCCAAGGGGTATGGCCACAATCACCGCAATAATAATAGCTGATAAGGTCAGTTTCAGTGTAGTGGGTACCCTAGCTATGATTTCCTTTGATACAGGCCCTTTGGTCTTATAGGACATTCCCAAATCACCCCGTACTAGATTCTTGGCGTATCGGAAATACTGTACTAGAATCGGATCATTTAGCCCTAGCTCCTCACGGAGCTGAGCAATGGCCTCTGGCGTACCTTGGTCACCCAAGATGGCCTTTGCCGGGTCGCCTGGTGCAAGACTCAAGATCAAAAAGACCAAAAAGCTAACACCAAAGAGTACCGGAATCATATACAGCAAACGCTTTAAAATATATTTCCACATAGTTGCTCCTTTAAAAAAAGGCTATTCCACAATGTAGCGGAATAGCCTAACTGAAGAATTAGATTCTACCACTCCCACTCTTGGGCAAAGAAAGTTCCGCCAGCTGTAATAAAGGTGTTCTTAAGCTCTGCCTTGTGAGTACTGAGAATGTTGTCTTGGTATAGAGGCATTTGAGGACAAAGGTCGTTGAGAAGCTTTGTGGCTTCTTGGAGAACTTTTTCTCTTTCGCCTTGATCAAGAGTCTGGGTTGCTTTAATGATCAGTTCATCTAGTGCAGGATCGTTTAGTCTTGTTTTATTGGATGAACCAATATTTGATGAGAGATAAACGCCCTTGAGGAAGCTCATCATTTCGTTGGATGTATAGCCACCGATAAATCCGGTAAAGTTACCATCTGCTGTCTGGGACAGATAGGTAGCAAGGTCCATGGAACTGATGGTTGCTTCAATACCAAGTTCTCTAAGATTATCTTGGATGACTCCTGCAGCACGACGTTTTGTGTCGTTGGAGCAAATCATATCCAGCTCAATGGTAGCGGGATCTCCACCCCATTTTGCCATATACTCTTTGGCAAGCTCTACATTGTAGGCATCAAAGCCTTCAGTGTACTCGCCCAACATACCAGTTGGAGTTTGTGATTCGGCGATAATGCCTGTTCCGTTTAGAGCAACGGTAACAACGTCTTCTTTGTTGATGGCAGCTTGGATTGCTTTACGCACGTTGATGTCATCAAAAGGTGCTTTTTCGTTGTTTATACATAGCCAGTTATGTGAAACACTGGGTACCTTCATCACGGTAACATCGGAGTTTTTCTCAAGCTGCTCTAATGAGTTGGAGTCTGTTTCAATGATGTAGTCTACATCACCAGATTCTAGAGCGATGGTTCTTGAACTTCCCTCAGGAATAATTCTCCATACGATGTTTTTGATTTTTGGTGCACGTTCTGCGTTGAAGTATTCTTCGTGAGCTGTAAATTTCAGCTGCTCACCACGATTCCACTCAACAAATTTGTAGGGTCCAGCACCAATAGGATTGTTGTTCAGAATTTCTTTGTCTTCAGCAAGTTTGTCAAGCTGAGCCTTAGGATTGATGTAGTTTCCATGATGGCTAAGGTCATACATTAAGCTTGCAGAAGGTCCATCTGTTGTTAGTCTGATGCTAAGATCATCAATCTTTTCGATTTTAACGATGGATTGTGTATAGGATTGGATGTCAGGAGACTGTTTTGCATGCTCTAATGAAGCGACTACGTCGTCTGCTGTCATAACACTACCGTCGTGGAACTTAATTCCTTCGTGGAGTTTTAGTTCCCAAATGCTTTCTTCACCTTTGTCGTCTTTAAGTACGTTGTACTCTGCTACAAGGTCAGGAATAGGATTGAGATCTCTGTCCAGACGGAAGAGTCCGTTATGTGTAAGTTTGTTGACATAGTCCCCTGCTACAGCATTGTGTCCTGCTGTGGTTAGGGAAGGAGTTTCGTCGGCCGTACAGATAACTACCGTATCTTTATCAACGGCAGGCCCTGTTTTCTTGGATGTGCCACCGCTGTCGCCACCGGTCTCACCGCCACCGCCACCGTCGCCACCACAACCCGAGAAAATGCTCAAGCATAGTAGCAGTACTAAGGCTAGGCTAAGTAATCTTGTTTTCTTTGACATAATTCCTCCTCTTTAGGATAATTTGGTCCAGTATACAAGATTTTGTCGATATCGTCAAGAATATATAAAGTTCAGTTATCGCTCTTACCCCCTTATAGAAGACATTTATTTAACTTCCTGTCTTTAATCCATACTTTCTCGCTAAAAATCAATGAAAGAAGCTCGGGTAAAAAGGAAAGAAAGCCACAAGGGCTTTCTTTCAACATCACTACACTTACAACATTACTTTGTAAAGATAAAATTAAACACTCCCAAGAGCCCCGATGCAGCCATGTAGGTGAGAATACTAGCAACCAGTACTCCTGCTAACAGGGGAAGCATAGCCTCCCTTGCTTTAATTCCACCCAAAATGCTTGCAACGACTCCTGTATACACCCCTGTTGTGGGGAGAGGTATGGCTACAAAGAGAAACAATCCCCACTTTTTATAGGCAGCATACTTATCCATCTTCCTTGAAGCTCTTTTCTCATAAGCACTGATCCACTTCTCAAAGACATGGTGACGGCGCAAGAAAGAAAAGAGCGGTTTCACCATAAAAAGCAAAATCGGCACAACAAGCATGTTAGCAAACATGGGCATCAAAAAATGCATCGGATAAGGTATACCTGCACTCATGGCATAGGGGATTCCTCCCCTCACCTCACTAATGGGGGCCATAGAGAGAAGTAGAGTCATCAGAATGGCTTTCATTGTACCTCAAGAAGTTGTTCAAATTCATCGACTAGGGAGCTAAAGACCTCCAGTGCTTCCTGTACAGGAACAGGTGAGGACATATCCAGTCCAGCTTTTTTCAGGATCTCTACAGGATAATCACTGCTTCCAGCAGAGAGGAATCCTAGATAGCCTTCTAGGGCACCTTCTTCACCATCGAGAACTCTCTTGGCAAAGCTGGTGGCGGCACTTAAACCTGTTGCGTATTGGAAGACATAGAAGTCATAGTAGAAATGAGGGATACGGCTCCACTCATGTTTGATCTCTTCATCCACTTCCACCATACCACTAAAGTAGACCTCATTGATCTTTCCATAGGCTTCACTTAACCATTCACTGGTTAGACCTTGACCTTCTTCTACCCTTGCGTAGATGTCACGTTCAAACTCAGCAAACATGGTTTGTCTAAAGATGGTTCCTTTAAAGGTCTCAAGATAGTGATTGATGAGATAGAGTCGCTTAGCAGGATCTGTCTCATTCTCCAAGAGATAGTGGTTCAGTAACGCTTCGTTGAAAGTAGAGGCAATCTCTGCTAAAAAGATTCCATAGCGTCCATAGACATAGGGCTGGGCTTTACTGGAATGATAGGTATGCAAAGAGTGACCCATTTCGTGAGCGAGGGTAAAGAGATTGGACACATTATCTTGATGATTCAGCAGCATGTAGGGAACTGTATCATAGGAACCACTGGAATAGGCACCACTGCGTTTACCTGGTCGCTCATAGACGTCGATCCAGCGATCTCTAAAGGCTTCCTTCACAATCTCTACATAGTCCTCTCCCAGAGGCGCTAGGGCCTTGATCACAAGCTCTTTAGCTTCTTCATAGGTGACCACATAGTCAAGGTCCTTCACCAAAGGTGTGTAGACATCATAAAAATGAAGCTGCTCAACACCCAAATATTTTTTTCGTAGCTCAAGGTACTTCTTCATAGCTGGAAGTGCAGCATGAACTGACTCAATCAAAGAATCATATACGGACTCCGGAATGTTGTTGCGATGGAGTCGGAAGGCACGTGTGGATGGGAAGTTACGAAGCTTAGCTTCTAAGCTTCCTGTCTTCACATGATTGTATAGGGTGGATGCTAGGGTATTCTCATTTTGAATGAAGACATCATAGTAAGCATGGTATGCACGCTTTCTCACATCACGATCTTCTTTTTCTAGGAAAGGAATAAAGTTACCATGTGTAAGTTCAACTTCCTCTCCTTTTTCGTCTTCAATAACGGGAAAACGCAGGTCTGCATTATTGAGATAACCAAAAATAGTAGAAGGAGCTCCAAAACTCTCAGAGAAGGTAGCTAAGATCTCTTCTTCTCGAGCATCTAGCACATGATCCTTGTTTCTAAAGATGTTTTTGAGATACTGCTCATAGAGCTTCAGTTCCTCTTTTTCCTCCATAAAGGTCTCAACCTGATCCCAGGAAGACGCAAGAAGTTCAGGCTCGAAATAAGCCCCCATAGCACCAATTTGTGCAGCAATTCCCTCAAGCTGGGCTTGATAGTTTTGATAACGGCTAACACGTGTGTCGGTGTCATGATTTAAATGGGAGTACATATAGAGGTTTGTCAGTCCTCTTCCAACCTCTAATAAAGTCTCAATGGATTCGAGGAGGGTCTCGGCACTCTCCATCACTTTACCTTTGTAGGCAGGGATGGCTTTTGCCTTTTCTTGCACCCTTTTCAAATCTTCTTCAAATGCCTCATCGCTCTTATAGATTTTTGTCAAATCCCAAGTATTCTGCATGTTTTTTTCTCCTCTCACATAGTGGGCATAATAGTAGTCGAACTCTCCATGATACAGGGGACTCTTCTCCTTTAGGACAAATCCTTCTTCTAAAAGATTGGGAATCCTTGTATCAGCCTGAAAGACCTCCTGGACATGGGTAATATAGGCTTCATCGGTTTCTTCTAGAAACTGAACCGCCACATTTCCTCCTCCGATGAGAAAGACTTCTCGTTCTTCTTCCTGAAGTAATCTCTCAATGAGTTCCTCTGCTTCTTCTTTTTCTCGAACCACATAGACTCCTTGGGGCTCAAAATCTTCTTGCTCAGTTAGAACAATATGGACGCGTCCAGGCAGAGGCGTGCCTCCAGCCAAAGACATAAAGGTCCTTCTTCCCATGAGAAGAATCTGTCCCCAGGTTATCTGTTTAAAGCGTTCAAGGTCTTCAGGTATACGGACCAGTAAGTCCCCCTTATACCCGATGTTCCATTCTTTATCTACTGCAAATATCCATTTCATATCTATCTCCAAAGTTCATTGTAACAAAAAAAGACCTCTCTGTGGAAAGGAAAGGTCTTCTTTAGGATTTTAATTCAGCTCGAAAGACTCCATCTTGTTGCTTTAAGGTGAGTTGAAGTCCATGAGCAAGAGCGATTTCCCTTGCAATGGTCAGTCCCAGACCGGTCCCTTTACTGCCTTCTCCCTGGTGGAAGGGTGTGAAAAGATGAACCAGCTCCTCTTGGCTTAGACTACTGGTATTGGTGATCTGTAGACTGAGGGGAGCTTGTAAGGTAAGGGTTACATGACCTTCTCCATGCTCCAGGGCATTGTTGAGGAGATTAAGGATAAGTTGTCTCAATCGACCATAATCTCCTTGAAAGAGGATGGGCTCTTCTGTTATCTCTACTGTAATCTCTTCCTTGCGCAGAGAATGGAGTACATCTTCCACTACATCTTGGAGTACAAGCTCTTCTTTCTCCATGGTAAAGCCAGGGGTGTCCAGTTTAGCAAGAAGATAAAGGTCTTCTACTAGTCTTTCTAAGCTCCTCACTTCCTTATAGAGCTTCTCCAGGATTTCAGGCTCGGTTAGC
>CAMFGQ010000026.1 GCA_945950065.1 uncultured Clostridia bacterium | reverse complement strand
CCCCATCATGGCTCTGATGTGTAGAGCTCCTTTCTCTTGCGAGGAAGAAAGAAGGCCCTTTCAAGTTGAAAGGGCCTTTAGTGGAATTAGTATTCCATGTTCGCCATGCGAACATAGCTTTGATAACGACGATCAGCAGCTTCTTTACTTGCCTGGAAGAGCGCTTCAGCTTCTTCTGGGAAAGTATTCTCGAGGATGGTAAAGCGACGCTCACCTTTGATGAATTCGATAAAGTCTGCTGTTGGCTCTTTAGAGTCAAGAACGAAAGGATTCTTTCCTTCTTCAGCTAGTCTTGGGTCGAATCTCCAGAGGTGCCAGTAGCCAGCTTCAACAGCTTTTTTCTCTTGACGCTGGGTTGTTCCCATACCTGTTGCGATACCATGAGCAATACATGGAGCATAGGCGATGATCAGGGAGCTTCCTGGATAGCTTTCAGCTTCTTTAAGAACTTTTACAAAATGATTTGGATTGGATCCCATAGCTACTTGAGCAACATAGATGTCACCATAGGTTGTAGCAATCATTCCAAGGTCTTTCTTGGCTACACGCTTACCGGATGCTGCAAATTTAGCAACAGCTGCAAGAGGAGTAGCTTTTGAAGCTTGTCCACCTGTGTTGGAGTACACTTCTGTATCCATAACCAGAACGTTTACGTCTTCGCCAGAAGCCAGTACATGGTCAAGTCCACCGTATCCGATGTCATAAGCCCAACCGTCTCCACCGAAGATCCACATGCTCTTCTTCACGAGGTAGTCTTTGAGATCATAAGCTTTGTTGAAGAGATCTTTTGTTTCTTCATCTTGGATCTCGTCTTTTTTCTCGAGGAAGCCTCTGAGTGCTTCTACATACTCTTTACTTGCTTCGTAATCTTGACGATTGGCTACCCAACCTTCAATGGCTTCTTTCATTCCTTCTGGAAGCTCTTTTTCAAGTAAGAGTTTTAGATAACGCTCAAGACGCTCAGTCGTTACACGAATGGAGGTTGCCATACCATAACCAAACTCGGCATTATCCTCAAAGAGGGAGTTTGCCCAAGCTGGACCAAGTCCATCTTGATTGGTGGTGTATGGGTTAGAAGGTGCACTTCCACCCCAGATGGAGGAACATCCTGTTGCATTAGCAACAACCATGCGCTCTCCAAAGAGTTGTGTAATGGCTTTGATATATGGTGTCTCACCACAACCTGCACAAGCACCACTGAATTCGAGAAGTGCTGGAGCAAATTGGGAACCTTTTACTGTATCTCTGCTCATGACATGCTTTTCGGATAAGCTCATGGCAAATTCCCAGTTTCCTTTTTGTGCTTCATGTTGCTCTTGCATGTCCTTCATAACAAGGGCTTTTCCTTTAGGTGCAGGACATACATCAGCACAGTTACCACAACCTGTACAGTCAAGTGTGGAAACTTGAATCTTGTAGGATAGTCCTTCAAGTCCTTTACCCATAGCTTTTAGCGTATTGAAGTTTTCTGGAGCATCTTTCATCTCATCTTCATCAGCTAAGAAAGCACGGATAGCAGCATGGGGACATGCAAAGGAACATTGGTTACATTGGATACAGTTTTCTGAAATCCACTCAGGTACATAGACGGCGATACCACGCTTCTCATATGCACTGGTTCCTGATGGGAAGGTACCATCTTCGTAGCCTACAAAAGTAGAAACAGGAAGATCGTTTCCTTTGTGAGCGGTCATAGGACGAAGAATGTCGCGGATAAAGACAGGCTCATCTCTTTCTTCATCTTCTTCTAGCTCAGCTTGTGCCCACTCGGCAGGAACCTCGAATTTCTTGAGATTAGCAATGGCTTGGTCTACAGCAGCATAGTTCATGTTAACAATGTCTGCTCCACGACGGCCATAGGTTTTTTCAATTTCTTTTTTCAGTAGTGCAATGGCTTCATCAATTGGCATCACTTTAGCCAGATAGAAGAAAGCAGTTTGCATAATCATGTTGATACGTCCACCAAGTCCAACTTCTTCTGCAATGCTTACTGCATCGATGTAGTAGAAATCAATGTTGTTCTCAGCGATATAGCGCTTCATGCTTCCTGGAAGATGCTGATCAATTTCTTCAGCATTCCACAGGGTATTGAGGACAAAAGTACCGTCTTTTACAAGACCATCCAGTACATCATAGCTGTAGACATAAGCTTGATTATGGCAAGCAACATAGTCAGCTTCATCTACAAGGTAGGTACTGCGGATAGGACAATGGCCAAAACGAAGGTGAGATACAGTGATTCCACCACTCTTCTTGGAGTCATAGTCAAAATAGCCTTGTGCAGACATATCGGTGTTGTCACCAATAATCTTAATAGCAGATTTGTTCGCTCCAACTGTACCATCGGATCCAAGACCCCAGAATTTACAACGAATGGTTCTGCAGTCTTCAGCCATAATCTCTTCTTTTGGCTCTAGGGATAGGCCAGTCACATCATCAACGATGGAGATGGTGAAAGGATTCTTTGGCTCATCAAGCTTCAGGTTTTCAAATACAGCAGCAAGATGGGTTGGTGTTGTATCTTTGCTACCAAGACCATAGCGACCACCTACGATAACAGGTGCATTTTCGCGACCTTGGAAAGCAGAACGTACGTCAAGATAAAGTGGCTCGCCAGGAGCACCTGGTTCTTTTGTACGGTCAAGAACAGCAATTTTCTTAACTGTGCTTGGGATCACTTCAAGAAGTTTTTCAGTTACGAAAGGTCTGTAAAGATGAACTTTAACAAGGCCAACTTTTTCGCCTCTTTCGTTGTTTAAGAAGTCAACGGTTTCACCGAGTGCTTCTGTTACAGAACCCATAGCAATGATTACACGATCAGCATCTTCAGCACCATAGTAGTTGAAGAGACCATAGTGACGACCGGTAATGGCTTCGATTTCTTCCATATAGCTCTCAACGATTGCTGGAACTTTTTCATAGAAAGGATTTGCAGTTTCTTTAACTTGGAAGAATATGTCAGGGTTTTGAGCTGTACCACGTTGTAGTGGGCGCTCAGGACGTAAAGCTTTGTTTTTAAAGCGTTTGATTGCATCCCAGTCAACAAGACGTTTGTAATCTTCATAATCAATGACTTCAACTTTTTGAATCTCATGGGAGGTTCTAAAGCCGTCAAAGAAATGTAAGAAAGGCATTCCTGCTTTAATAGCAGATAGGTGTGCAACACTGGCCATGTCTACGACTTCTTGTACACTTCCTGCAGCAAGAAGAGCAAAACCTGTTTGGCGTGTCGCCATAACGTCAGAGTGATCGCCAAAAATGGAGAGTGCATGTCCTGCAATAGCACGAGCAGAAACTTGGAAAACTCCAGGTAGTAATTCACCAGCAATTTTGTACATGTTGGGGATCATCAGGAGAAGTCCCTGGCTAGCGGTGAAAGTAGTTGTTAAAGAACCAGCTTGAAGAGATCCATGAACAGCACCAGCTGCTCCTGCTTCAGATTGAAGTTCTCTAACGGCAACCGTCTCATCAAAAATATTTTTCTTACCATGAGCAGACCACTCATCTACAACTTCAGCCATGTTGGATGATGGAGTGATCGGATAGATGGCTGCAACTTCAGTAAAGGCATAAGCCACGTGAGCTGCAGCTGTATTACCGTCTAAGGTCATCGTTTGTAGTTTGCGCATAAATCCTCCTCTTATTTTTGCTTGCATACACTACAATTATAGTACAGGGATACTAGAGGGTCAACTCATTGAAACCTTGTCATCAAGCAGGCGCAACGCCTATTTTACACATACTTCTCTCGTTTATGTAATAAATTGTTTTTGTGTTGTTTTTACAATAAGAAAAGAGGACTTAGGAGTCTTCCTAAGCCCAATTCCATTCTTTTAGTTATTTGTGTCGATTTTGAGATACACTTTCTTACCCCTGCGTAAAAGTGCATAGCCTTTTTCAAAATCTTTTTCATCTACTACAGCAAAAATATCTTCCACAAGTTGGTCATTTAGGGTGAGTCCTTTTTGATCGATGAGCCTTCTTCCCTCTCCTCTGCTCTTAATGAAAGAGAGTTCCTGGAGGACATCCAGCCATTGTTTTCCGATCCATTCTTCTTGTAGATCTACTGAGGGCATATTTTCAAGATCACCTGCACCTGAGAACAATGCCTTACTTGCTTCGAGAGCTTTCTTTCCTTCCTCTTCCCCATGAACGAGAGTGGTCAGCTCATAAGCTAGAACTTCTTTTGCTTCATTGATGTTTCGATCTTCTTGCAAGAGCTCTTCAATCTCTTCAACAGATAGGAAGGTATAGCGCATCAGCAAGGTTTCTACTGATTCGTCTTCTACATTTCTCCAGTATTGGAAGAACTCATAGGGGCTGGTTTTATCTGGATCCAACCATAGGGCACCTTTTTGTGTTTTCCCCATTTTGATCCCTGCACTGGTGGTGATGAGATTAAAGGTCATGCCGTAACAGTCAGCACCTTCAACGCGCTTGATCAGATCAATTCCACCAATGATGTTACTCCACTGATCACTACCACCCATTTGTACGCGACAACCATAGGTTCTGTAGAGATGCAAGAAGTCATAGGCCTGCATAGGCATGTAGTTGAACTCAAACAAAGTCAGACCTTGCTCTAAACGGGATTGATAGGATTCCATGCGGATCATACGATTCACACTAAAATGAGGACCATAATCTCTTAAGAAGTCAATGTACTTGAGATCGATCAGCCAATCAGCATTGTTGGCCATAATGGCCTTATCGTCACCAAACTCGATAAAGCGACTGACTTGTTCTTTGATCTTCATGGCATTATAATCGATGTCCTCTCTGGTCATGATGCGCCGCATATCATCTCTACCTGAGGGATCACCAATCAATGTGGTTCCGCCGCCAAGCAGCAGAATGGGGCGATGTCCGGCTTCTTGCATACGTTTCATCACAACCAGGGTGAGAAAGTGTCCAGCATGAAGACTATCTGCTGTAGCGTCAATACCGATGTAAAAAGTCACCCTTTCTTTATCAAGAAGTTCTCTTAGCTCCTCTTCATGGGTGCACTGGGAAATATATCCCCTACGTACTAATTCATCATAAATCTTCATGTGATTCTCCTCTCCTGAATCTATAGGTATTAGCTTATCAACGAATTTTCACCTCGTCAATGTTTTTATGAACTTTTAGTCATGAAAAGTTCTTTTGGCATCAAGCTTACACTTGACGATCAAAGAAGATGTTTTTACCTGATACGCTCATGGGAATGCCAATCCAAAAAACATCTTTCTCGCCTAGCTTCAGTTCAGCTGCAGCTTTTCCTACCGACCACATGATGCGATTATCCACTTGAGCCTGAGCTGCCACCATAACAGCCGAACTCAGCGCAACACCGAGATCAGTGTAGAGGAAAGCACAGTGACCACCTGCCTCTTTGCAAGCACTGCAATCCTTAAAGCCACAGAAAGAACAGTGGGCTACACCACGATAGGTCTTTTCAATCCCTATCAGCACAACAGCTCCAGCGTCTCGAAGATTCTTTGCATCCCTTCCGTACCAAACAGGAGCCGCCTCCCCAAAGTCTCTTCTGCCGATTTCATCCACTTGGTCTGCTAAACGATCTTTGTCCTCCCCAGTTAGGACTAAGGTAAGGACTTCATCAATCCCCCTGGTCTTGGGTGCCGTTCTTGCAGCAACGCACATCTTGGCAGCTGTAGCCAACAATGCTTTTTCTTCCAATTGTTTACTCTCGTAAATCATCTCCGCCCCCTCCTCTCCATTCCTTTACCTTACACTATAATCTCCCCATGAAGTCAATGCAAGCGAGGAGGGATGAATTCATCGTGAAGAATAAAACGAATCTCACGGACAATCCGTTTCATCTTCTCATCTCATGGGTACAAGTGTTTCAGATAGCAAACATAGAAAAGGAGTGAAAAATGAACTGGCTAATGGAAAATCCTGTTTACTTTTGGCTAGTCTTAAGCGGAATCTTTATGATTGTAGAGGGAGTAACCTATGCACTGGTAACCATCTGGTTTGTCGGTGGTGCACTGGTGGCTATGCTCCTGTCCCTGCTTGGACTTTCTTTTGTTGCACAGGTAATCGCCTTTGTAGCCGTTTCCTTGGTCCTATTAGTGATTACCAGACCCCTGGTAAAACGAAGACCCGATGCCATCACACCCACAAATGTCAATGCTGTGGTTGGCAAGGTTGGAATTGTCACAAAAGAAGCATCGGAGTTCTTTACAGGCCAGGGCAAGGTAGAAGGCCAAATCTGGACCATCCAACCATTGGATGGCCAACACTTACTCGTAGACACCCAATTTATTGTTGAAGAAGTAGAGGGTGTCAGACTTCTTGTCGTACCATTTAAGGAGGAATAATGCTACAATCTTTACCTCAATTCGTCGCAATTATTATTCTTATTTTGATTGCACTCTACGTTATCGCAAGCAATATTCGTATTGTTCCGCAGTCTCAGTCCTATGTTATTGAGCGTCTTGGCGCCTATAAAGAAAGCTGGGACACTGGTCTTCACCTAAAAATTCCTTTTATTGAGCGTATTGCTTCTCGCGTATCGCTAAAGGAACGGGTAGTCGACTTCGACCCACAGCCTGTTATCACCAAGGATAATGTCACCATGATGATTGACACCGTGGTCTATTTCCAGATAACAGATCCCAAACTCTTCACCTATGGTGTAGAAAACCCCATTAGCGCAATTGAAAATCTCACAGCAACCACATTGCGTAACATTATTGGTGACTTGGAGCTTGATGAGTCACTGACAAGCCGTGACATCATCAACACAAAGATGAGAAGTATCTTAGATGAAGCTACTGACCCATGGGGAATTAAGGTCAATCGAGTGGAATTGAAAAATATTCTTCCACCAAAAGATATCCAAGATGCAATGGAAAAACAAATGCGTGCTGAGCGTGAGCGACGTGAAGCCATCCTTCGAGCAGAAGGTCAAAAGCGTTCCGCCATTCTGATTGCAGAGGGTGAAAAAGCCTCCAAGATCCTCAGCGCTGAAGCCTATCGTGATGCAACGATTAAGCGTGCTGAAGGTGATGCTGATGCGATCATCTTAGTTCAAAAAGCTTATGCAGAAGGTTTATCCCTCGTTCTTCAAAAAGTCCCAGCCGATGTGGTTGTTCCACTAAAAGGACTGGAGGCCCTGGAGAAGATTGCCGATACACCATCTTCAAAACTGATTATTCCTTCAGAGATTCAATCCTTAGCAGGCCTTGCAGCCAGTGCTCAGGAGATTATGAAAAAATAAACCCAGTTAGCAAAAGGACCCTCTCCATGGGAGCAGGGTCCTTATTTTTTAGAGGATAAACATCCTGGTGGTCATCACATCCATGATGTCTTCACCTTCAAAGGCAATTTCATAGGGGCCAACACTAGTAACTCCTGGATAAAAGGAAGCACGATAAGCCTTTGCATGTTCTCTGAACAAGATCCCAATATGATAATGACTGGGCTCTTCTTGAAGGAGTTCTTCTTTCTTTTCTAAGCCCTTTTTCACACCCTCATAGATTGCCTTCAGTGCTTCTTCAGGATGAATGTTTAGGGTAGCTCCACCCTCACCCTCTTTCACTGCAAGGGTTTCAATTCCTGTAATCGTACTCTCTGCTTCTTTACAGATGGTAGCGTCTCCACTGAGAAAGACACAGGGCACCTTATAGTGATTGGCAATCTGACGATTAAAGCTAAATTCTGAAGCAATCTTTCCATTGATGCTGCAGCTAAAGATGGAAGACTTAGAGAAAGTATGAGCAAGAGGATTACCATCTCGACCGCCTGGGGCATGGTAACCAATAAAGATTACGGCATCATAGCTCTCATCAAGACCAGCCATCATGGAGCTTGGTGATGAAGCCCAGCCTCGATGAAGTTTAGTACCTTCAGGCAGTTCATCAAAGATGATGTTGCGCGCAGAGTCATGAGCATCCTTCACAACCACATCATAGCCTAGGTCAAGGGCTGCCTGAGCTGCTGCCGCCACTTCTTTTGTCATTTGTCTTGCAGCCGCAACATGATCAGGATGGTTCAGTTCCGTTTCATTCCAATCATTGACTCCGGTTACACCCTCAATATCTGCTGAGATAAATACTTTCATGTTTCCTCCTCTTTAACTAAGTCCATATTTCTTTAGTTTCTCATAAAGACTTGCCTTGGATATCCCAAGGATCTCCATCATTTCTTTTTTATCATCTGTCATAACCAGGACTTCCTGAAAGATCTTCTTTTCTGCTTCTTCCAATTGTCCACGAAGACTGTAGTCTACTTTCTTGTGTTGGGGTATGTTCAGGTGTTCAGGATAGATAATGTCCCCTTCACACACAATGATGCTTCGCTCCAAAATGTTCTCCAACTCCCTGATGTTTCCAGGCCATCTATAGCCCATCAGCTGCTTCATGGCACTACCTGATACTTCTTTATTGGCTATACCCATGTCCCTACAGATTCTCTCTTTAATGGCCTCCACCAGTGGATAGAGATCTTCTTTTCGATCACGTAGGGGCGGAAGCAAAATGGGAAATACATTTAGTCGGTAGAATAAATCTTCCCTAAAGCGACCTGCATCAATTTCTTCCTTGAGGTTGCGGTTACTAGCAGCAATAATCCGAGCATGAAGCTTCCTAGGCTGGCTACTCCCGATAGGATAAAACTCCTTATCCTGAATCACATGAAGGAGTTTCGATTGAATAAAGGGAGGAATTTCTGAGATCTCATCCAAAAAAATGGTCCCACCCTGGGCACTATCGAAGAAGCCTTCCTTTCCTTGAGGCAGAGCTCCTGTAAAGGAGCCTCCTTTATAACCAAAGAGTTCACTTTCAAAGAGTGTATGGGGAATGCTCCCACAGTTCACTTCAATAAATGGACCTTCTCCACCTAATAGATGGATCTCTCTTGCAACAAAGGTTTTTCCCGTTCCGTTTTCTCCTGTGATCAGGACATTGGACTGAATGGTCCCTGCTCGCTTAGCAAGGTATTTTACCTCGTTCATTTTTGAAGAAATACCAATGAGCTTTCCTAGATGATGTTCCTCTTGAAGTTCTTCATTTCTAGGTTTTTTCATGAGGGTCTCTTCCAGTTCAACAAGGATTTGATTACGCTCTTCTAGAAGGCGTTTCAGTTTCGATGCATCCTCAATGCTAATGACAACAGCCTGAAGAAAATCATTCTTACTTAACATCATTCTGCAGATGATCTGCCGCTGCTGAACAGAATAGAGCCTAGAGTTAATCGAACGTTCTTCACCAGCAAGAAGAGCCTTGATGTCTGATAAAAAGGTACTGTCATCAAAGACATCCGATGCCTTTTTACCTAAGACTTCTAGTTCTTGTGCTTGTTTCTTTTCAAGATAAGGCTTACCCCGAAGAAGTTCACCAATACCCTCTCCACGATAAGAATAACCCTTTGCCTGGACAAATTTCAATTCACCCTTGGGAGATAACACCACCACATGTCCAAAAGAGTGCATGTAGGAGGCATCGTAGTTCTTATCATCGACGCCAATACGCAGTCTTTTGTCTGCGGTGGAAATGGTGATAGAGAGATGTTTACCTGCACGGTTATCCTCAAGACTTACTTGATCAAGGGAGGATCCACTTTTAAAAAACTTTACATTGCTTTCATTTCCACCATAGACTCCCACCGCCAGAAGCATGTCCCCTGTTTCAATGCGTTCGTCGTTGATTCCGAGGAGTTTGAGGTCTTTTTTTGTGAGTTTTCCATCATCTCCTCCTAGGGCAGTGTCTGCAATAAGAACCACATCCCCTTCTTCAATCTGTCCTGGGGGATGTTCAAAGGAACTTTCAAAAAGAATTCCAGTGATTTCTTTTGCACGATGATTAAAGACAAGAATACGTTCCTCTTCATCGATGACAAGAAGTCCTCTGTCTAATGCATCAGTAACGGCCTTTAGTTTATCCATTCCATTTCTCCAAACTTATTTCCATAATTATGGATTATCTTTTTTTATACTACACAATTTCTCCAAAAAACGCAAGAAAGCGTAGATAAATCAGCAAGATGTGGGGATGGTTCTAGGCATGTGATTTGCTTATGAAGTAAACAGGAATAAAAGGAAGGATCGAGGAAAACATGAGCTGGAACAATCACAGTCTTGATGGCTGTCATTTGGAAGAACTTGCCAACCGTTATGGTACACCTCTCTATGTCTACTCTGTTAAGACCATGGAGAACAAAATCCAAGAATTAAAACAGGCCTTTACAGAGGCCTATCCCAATACACGCATTGCCTATGCAGCCAAGGCTTTCTTAAACAAAGCCATGGTTGGTTTTGTTATGGACCAAGGGATTTATCTCGATGTGGTCTCTGGAGGGGAGCTTACCTTAGCTCTAGAAGCTGGTATGGACCCAGAACGGATTGAATTCAATGGCAACAATAAACTTGCCTGGGAAATTGAATTAGCAGTAAAAGAGGGTGTGGGGAGAATCATTGTGGATGGATATGGAGAAGTTGAGTTAATCCAACACTATGCAAACATCTATAAGCAAACAGTCCCCCTACTCTTTCGCATTACTCCTGGGATTAGTGCAGATAGCCATGATTATATTGTGACGGGGAAAAAAGATTCTAAATTTGGCTTTCCACTGGATCTTCAACGTCTTCTTCCCGAAATACAAGCAACTCAGGAGTCGCCCTATACGCCCTTTTATGGCTTTCACTTCCATTTGGGAAGCCAGCTGTTTGAACCAGAATTGTATACCGAAGCACTGGATTTACTCTTCACCTTTTATGATGAGCTCTTAGAGCACATTCAGGTAGACTTTAAAGAACTGAACATAGGGGGAGGCTTTGGAATCCCCTATAGGCCGGGGGAGCCCTCGCTACCTTATTCCTTCTTTTTCGAACCCCTAATGACAAAAGTTACAGAGTATTTTGAGAAAAAAGGGCTTCCTCGTCCTGCTGTGATCACCGAACCTGGTCGAAGCATTGTAGGCGAAGCTGGTCTAAGTCTTTATCGTGTAGGTACCGTCAAGACCCTTGAAGGGATTCGTACATATGTCTCCGTCGATGGTGGTATGACCGATAACATCCGTCCTGCTCTCTACCAAGCCAAGTATCATGGTGAACTTGTAGGTAAGGATAGAGAGGGTAAAGGTGAAGTTGTTACGATTTGTGGAAAATGCTGCGAATCAGGGGATATCTTGATTCAGGATCTGGAGATTCCACCGGTTGATAGTAGAGACTTGTTGGTGGTCTACAACACAGGTGCCTATGGCTACAGCATGGCCAGTAACTACAACCTACTGCCTAAACCAGGAATTGTTTGGGTCAAGGATGGCAAGGATTATCTTGTGACCAAACCTCAAACCATCCAACAGATTTATGAAAATGATCTTGATTATCCATTCAAAAAAGACGAGTGATGCTCGTCTTTTACCTTTCCAATAAACTCCTAAATATCTTCCACTGGAGTCCAAGCCCAAGCTCCAAACAGGATTCACAGGCTTGAAATTTTTCATGATGAAGAGGATAGTTCTCCTCCCCTTTTCTTCCACAACCCAAGAAGTAATAGTAGCCAGGTACTTGCTGCGAAAAATAAGCAAAGTCATCTGCACCCATGCTAGGCTGTGGCATCTCGTGGACTTTTTCTTTACCCAGGAATTCCTCTGCAACGGCTTTCACTGTTTCATGGAGAGCCTCGTCATTTGTAAGGAGTGGATAGCCTGGAATAAGCTGTAGATCGATCTCGGCACCATGACTGATGCCAATACCCTTGGCAAGGCGCTGCATTTTCTCCTCAAGATCCTTCATCACATGAGTGCAGAGGGTTCGTACTGTTCCAGAGAGGTTTACCTCACCAGCCAGGACATTGTCCTTACATCCTCCCGCAATCTGTCCAAGACTAACGACAACGGGGCAAACAGGATTGGTACTACGGCTGACAAGACTCTGCAGCTGTGTAATCAGATAGGCACTGACCAAAATGGCATCCACGCCAAGATGAGGATAGGCCCCATGGGAGGAAGAGCCCTTTACTTTTATTTTTAGCGTTGCAGTGGCAGCATTGATTTCACCTGCTTTTAGGGCAACTACACCTGCTTCATGTCCAGGCTGAAGATGAAGGCATAGAACCTTGTCCACTTTGGGATTCTCAAGGACTCTGTCTTTCACCATTTCTTCAGCTCCACCAATGGTTTCTTCAGCTGGCTGGAAGAACACTTTAAGCGTACCTTGAAAGTCACTTAACTGAGCAAGGCGAAGGAGATAGAGATGAATGGAAACATGATAATCATGACCACAGGCATGCATGACTCCACTGTTTTTTGAGCAGTAGGGATTCTCTGGATCTTCTACAATGGGGAGCGCATCCATATCTGCACGAAAGCCTATGGATTTTCCTGTACCTTTCTCCACCCAGGCAACAACGCCTTGTCCGATGCTTCTGCGATAGGGGATTCCCCACTCTTCCAGTTTTTCAATGATCCATGTAGCTGTTTGGAATTCTTTTTCACTGAGCTCTGGATATTGATGGAGTTTTCTTCTAAACTCTCTCATTTCATCAAGTAATCTATCCATCTATTTTCCCACTAGATCATCAATGATCCAGTTTTTATCCTTCCTTATGTATCGTCGTGGCAGCCTTGCACTTAAGGATGCCAAAAGTTGGTTTTTATTTGTATTTAGGCGCTGAGCCATGTCCTCCACGGTCATCTCCCCCTGTGTTCCAGGTCCAAAAACCAAGACCTCTTCACCCTGTTCCACTCCCTCAATATGTGAAACATCAACACTGACACTATCCATGCATATAAGGCCTCTTACAGGAGCTCTAAGGCCTTTAATCAGCACATAGCCATTATCACTCAAACCTCTTGAAAAGCCATCTACATAGCCCAGTGGTAGGGTTGCTAACATAGAGGGTTCCTTGGCCCGCCACAGATAATCGTAGCCTACCCCTTCACCTGGAGTAAGGGATACAAGACGAGCGATGCGGGTTTTAAGACGAGCAATCGGCAAAACATCCAGTTTCTTTTTAAAGGAGCGCATGCCATAAAGAGCAGAACCCAACCTCACTTGATCCAATCGGTATGCTGGTCGGTCAATGGCAGCGATGCTATCAGCCAGATGTCTTGGAAGAGTCAGTCCAGCTTGTTGAAGTTGATCGGCAAATTGCATAAAAAGCTCATATTGCAGCTCATCCTCCATGGGATTTGTCAAGGTTAAATGGGAGTAGATACCCTCTATCTGCAAACCTTTTTCGGCTAGCTTTAGAATCTCTACCCTACTCTTCTCATTGGCTACAAATCCCCATCGGTGCATACCCGTATCCACTTTAATTTCCACACGAGCCGGTAAGTTGAATTCTTTGGAAATCTCTAAGAGAGCAACTCCTTCTTCATAACTTCCAATACTCTGCACTAAATCTCCTTGAAAAAGATAGGTGTACAGTCGCTTAGGGGTTGGTCCAAAGATTAAGATTCTGGACTGAGTAGATTTTCGCAAAGAAAGCGCTTCATTTAAGGTTGCCACAGCAAAGGAAGTAATGCCTCTTTCCTCTAGAGCTTCTGCCATAGCAGAAGCACCATGGCCATAGGCATTCCCCTTAAGCACAGCCATAATGGGGGTATGATTAAGTTCTTCCTCAATCTGGTCTAGATTGTGATGTAACTGATCTAAATCTACTTCAAGAAAGGTATCCCGTAACACAAACTGCTCCTTTTAAACTTATTCGAGGATCAGGACCTCGATGGAATTAAGAAATCGTATGGGAGCCAAGGTATTGCCAAGACCTGAGGTGATGAGGAGTCCTTTCTCCCCCAAATCATAGTAACCCTTGACATAGTCAGGAAAGAACTTTTGTCCAGGAACATAAAATGCACCCACAAAAGGAAAGCGTACCTGACCGCCATGGGTATGTCCAGCAAGATATAGACCAGATAGACTGCTGTTTACTGCATCCATTGGATTATGGCATAGATAGACATCAGATGGGACTTGAGAGGTGGTTCCATAGTAAAGTCCAGACAGCCTAAGCCCTTTAAATTCAACACTTCTGCCTTCAAGACAAGTGCCAAGGGAGCTAAGTTCATTTCTTAACCAAGGACCCTCTGGAGCTTCACCCTCGTGATTACCATGAACATAGAAAATAGGCTTACCAGTCTGTTTTAATAGACCAAGAAGTTTCTTTGTGGACTTCTTTCCACCTTTACGATCTACTAGATCACCAAGCAGAAAGAATGCGTCGGGATTTTCGTCTATAAGAATCCTTTCAAATTGGTGGAAAGGAAGGAATGGATTATTATGAAAATCACTAAGCACTAAAATACGAGGACCTCTCCTAGGCAGGAGCTTGTAGCGTCTGCATTTGATGCTACGCTGATTATGAAATAGAACCAAAATAACAGCTATAGCTAAGAGTCTTATCACCCAATCAAACATACTCCCTCCT
>CAMFGQ010000025.1 GCA_945950065.1 uncultured Clostridia bacterium | reverse complement strand
TTTATTCAGTACATCAGTCCAACCATTACGTTTTTACTTGGTGTCTTTATCTACCATGAGTCCTTTGGAAAGGAGAGGTTTCTTGCCTTTCTACTCATCTGGACTGGGGTCTTGATTTTTACCTTGGATCAGCTACGTCAGCGCAAGAAAAAAGCCCTGAAAGAGGGCTTATAAACGACGATGGCTTTCGTGGCGAAGATATTGCATATCCTCCATGGCCTCATCGATATCCTTTAGGATGCGCTGTTTTTCTTGATCGAGAACGCCACCTAAACTAAGGTAATTTGAGGCATGGTTTGATCGAAAGACAATATCTTTCCCTTCCACAAGGGAGACGAAAAGGCGGGTTTCCTCCAATACTTCAGAGGGAGTCAGAAGTTCAAATCGTCCCTGCTGGATGTCCTGATAGAGTTCTGTCTGGGGTTCAAGCATCAGTGTCAGGAGTCCAAGATAATTGGGCTGAAGGGTGGAGATGAACTTGGCACTTTCTGTAGCATGTTCAAGGGTGTGTTCTTTGCCTCCCAGACCCGAAATCAATGTCACAGAGAGGTCGATGCCTGCATCTTTTAGCTTTTGGCCTTGGTGAAGGAGCTCTTCTGCGCTAACCCCTTTTTTCATCATCTCTAGAATCAGATCACTGCCACTTTCTACTCCAAGATAGGCAATGCCTAATCCCAGTTCTTTTAGCTCCTTGAGTTGCTCTACAGTTTTGGTGGCAATGCTCTTTGGAGAAGCATAGATTCCAACTCGTTCTACTTTAGGAAAGAGTTCTGCTATTTTTGTCAGAAGAGTTTTTAGGTGCTCCATGGGTAGAATTAAGGCATCACCATCTGCCAAAAAAATCCTACGGTAGACCTGGCCATAGCGCGACATTTCTTCGAGATCACGCAGGACATCATCTAGAGGACGGATTCTAAACTCATCCTCTTTGTACATTCCGCAGAAGGCACATTTATTGTGGGAACAGCCAATGGTACACTGAATAATAAGACTTCTTGCTTCAGAAGGCGGTCTGAAGACTTTACCGATATATTCCATAATCACTCACTTTCTTCTTTCTTGTTCTCCTTGAGTATACTGGAAGAAGACAAGCTTTAGCAAGGGAGGAAAAGATGCGACAAGAAACAATCCTTCAATCTGACGGAAGAGAAATGAACTACTATGTTTGGTTAGCTGAACCCGAAGAGGCAGTGCTGCAAGTGGTTGAAGGGGCGAGTGAACAGGCTCTTCGCTACAGAGAATTTGCTCAGTGGATGCAGCAGAGAGGGGTGAGTGTTTATGCCATGGACAATCGAGGACATGGTAGGAATCGCGATGTAGAGGGTTATGTACATATCGATCATAAAAACTGGCATCAACTGGTGGATGATGTCATCAGTTTAGGTGAAAAGATCAGAAGAGATCGAGGAAAGAAACCTTTCCTGCTGGGACACAGCATGGGATCCTTTATCAGTCGCTGTGTAGCCCTTGAAGGGGCAGACTATGAAACCTTCATTTTTACCGGTTCCGGCTGGCAGGATGAACCAGTCTTGACAGCTGCCGTGAAGCTTGCAGAACTACTTATGAAAATTCATGGAGAACATGATCAGAATGAGTTTTTTGAGCATATCAGCTTTGATAGCTATCGCCGCATCATGCTAAAGAAAGGACTTACCACTAGTTCCTATGGATGGCTTACGCGAGATGAAGAGAAACTTAAGGAAGCGGAAGCCGAGCCTAGCCTGAAGGAACGTTTCAGCCTAGGTGCTCATCGCAGTTTGCTTCAGCTGGTGAAGGCGAGTCAGGATCTGACAAAAGTAAAGAACATCTCTGCACCAGTATACTTTTTAAGTGGAAGTCTTGATCCTGTAGGAGACTTTTCCAAAGGAGTACGAAAGGCCTATACTGCTTATCGAAAAAGGGCATTGGTGCCAGTCAACTGCTATTTCTATGAGGGGATGCATCACGAAATTCTCAATGAGAAGGGCAGGGAAGAGGTTTATCGAGATATTTTATACTTTATTAGACGCTCACCATAGTGGAAAGAAGAGGTTGAAAAGACCTCTTCTTTTTTTGCGCTGATACAATCAAAATGGGAGGTGAATGATGAAAGAAAAAGGATCCATTACGGTATTTTTTAGTGTACTCCTTCCTCTGTTTTTAATCATTCTTCTCATTCTTACAGATGTTGCGCAGTATCATTTTCATCTGCAACGAGTTAGAACGGAGAACTATCTCTATTTGGATGATCAGCTATCGGGTTATCATCGTGAGCTATTTAATGAAATGGGACTCTTAGCCCTTGAGGACAGTCAAGGTCTTGCTCCCCTTTCTGAAAGAGAGGTGCTTGAAGAGAGTATCCTTCTCTTGATGAAGGAAGCCCAACTTCGCGATGGTATCTATTGGGCAGAAGATCTATTGGGAGAATTCATCCAGCATAAAATGGGCCTCGATCTAGAACTCTTTGATCTCTCTGATCTGAATCGGGAATTGTCAGACATCATAGAAAAAGCCAAAAAAGGTGAGATCAGTGAGGAGTTAGGACTGAACTTTTTTACCAAAGTTGTTGCCATGCAACCCTATGTAAAATTAAAAGGCATAAGCCTTGAGCAGCTGAAAAAATATGTCCTGGAGATGGATAAAGAGGCATTGGAGAAGATCAATCCCATCTTTGTTCTAGATGATGGGGTTAGGGAAAAGTATGAAGAATTTTATGAAGCACTGTCTCGCTATGATGTGCTGAATCTCCTTGGAAGCTATGCTCTAGCAGACTATGCTGTGGAATATTTAGGCTATTCCATGACCAAGAAAGAGATTGAGGGCTTGCGATGTGAGTATTTGTTGACGGGATTGGAGGATCAAGGTAGTCAACGTACCTTAATCAAGGCAGAGCTTTATGGACTCAGGTTTATTTTAAATATGGCAGAGTGCTATCTTAATCCAACCATCAAAGACAAAATCCTTTCCCTATGTAAGGGAGAACCTAGACTTTATGCAGCCATTGCCCTTATAAAGTCAGCTGCGGAGAGTGTTTCCGATGTAAGGAAAATTCTTGAACGAGAGAAGGTACCTCTTTACAAGGGAAAAGAAGGTTTTGCTGCCTTTGGTAAGGTTGGCAAATATTCTACAGGATGGACCTATCCTCAGTACTTAAAGATTATGGTAGGCCTTCTTCCCAAGGGAATGTATTTTAGGCGCTTGCAACGAGCACTGGAGAACAATTATGACATTGAGCTTTCCTCTTGCTATACGGCTGTAGAGAGAAAACAAAAGCTACGCTTTAAAGGGAAGATCATACCTTTTGTCTTGGAAAGAGAAATAGGAGGGAGATTGTCCTATGTTGAGATGGGAGAAGGGGAGCCTTAGCATTGAGGCCACCATGATTACGGCGCTTTTTCTTGTTATAATGATGTTATTTTTCGGGGTGGTCTATGGTTATCATGTTCAGCGTATGGGATTTGAGCAGGCTACTCTTTTTGTCCTGGAGGAAAATGATCGCTATCTGAGTGAGGGGGACTTTTCAGAAAAACTCCATAGTTCCCTGATGGAGGTGAAGAAGAAGTATACCTTTAACGTCTTCGGTTTTTTAGAAGAGAGCTTCCCCTACGTGGAAAATGGCTTCGCTCATCCTCTGGAGGAAATTGTCTTTATTACTGATTATGGAAGCATGTATCATTTACCGTCCTGTCCTACGGTGAAAAAGAGTCTACGCCCTGTAATCAAGAAGAGTGTTCCTCATTTGGTTCCCTGTAGCATCTGCAGATAATGCAAGAAAAAGAACAAAACATGCATATACGCGCCTTAAACAGATGGATTATGCATGATATACATCATATTTGCAATCCAAATGAAAGTATGATAGGATAAACTTGCAGATGAGATAAGATTCTTAGCAAGTAACTTTGCAGAAAGGAGACATCATGAACAAAGTAAATTATGCAGACTTTGGACTTTGCTCCAAATGTAAAAACGAAAAGCCCATAAATAAAAACCAATTATGTAGAGACTGTGATATCGAAGTCGATAGAGAGTTTACTCTACTGTACACAAGAAAGAACATGGAGTAGTCCAGGAGGCTACTCCTTTTCCTTTCCATAAAAAAAGCATCTCCTATATGAGATGCTAAAAAATACATTCAAGAGCTCGAGGAAGAGCTTCAACCGTTGCATTTGTTAACTCCAGATGCTCACCATCCACATCCATATGGGTATCAGTCACCAGATGGATTTTGTTGGTGGTAAAGTAATCCACATAAGGATTATCTACATGGGCACCTTGATCAAGGTTCATGGCAATCTCCACTAAGCTCTTAAACGGAGCTTTTTTAATGAGTAGAGCATTGAGATAACCATCATTGATGCTGGCATCGGGAGAGAGGTTTTTAAATCCTCCAATGGTCCTTGAGTTACTGACCATAAAGACCACATATTCACCATTGTAGTGGTAATCGTCACTCTGTAGGGCGATTTTGTTGTAGAGTCCACGTGTAATGAATTCCTTGATGCCTTCCATATAGTAGGCAAAGGATCCAAGAATGTTTTTGAGTTGTGTATCGGTCTTATGGGCCACCTCGGAGAGCATACCACTGGCGAGAACATTGATAAAGTAGCGATCTTCTACCTTACCAATATCTATCATATGACTTTTAGCTCTTCTGTGGAGATGATGGACATAGTCCCAGGGTTCCTCGGGCAACTTAAGGAAAGTGCAAAAATCATTGGCGGTACCACCAGCAAAGGGAGCAAGGGGTAATTGTTGCTCTGCTTGGAAGATTCCGTTGACGACTTCATTGAGGGTTCCGTCACCCCCTACTGCCAAAAGGATGTCCACATCTTGTGCATTACACCGCTCTTTTGCTTCTCGTGTAGCATCTCCTTGAGCTTGGGTACGATAGAGGGAAACCTGATAACCTCGCTTTAAGAGTTCTAGACCCAATTCTTCCCCCATATCCCTAAGGCTTCGACCTGCTTTGGGATTATAGATAATATGTATTCTTTTCATGGATCAAATCCTCCTGACGCTCATTATACGATAGAAAAGAGAGAAGATAAAGCTTTTAAAGATGAGATGCCAAGAAATCTACGGAAAGATTTGAAAGACAGGCATAATCCATGGAACTCTCTGCCCCCTCCTTACTTTTCAAGCCTCTCCCCTTGGGGTATACTAGAGAGTAATGATGATGAAAGGAGTCTACCCTTTTTAATGAAAATGGATGACCTACTAAGCTTTCTTGATCAAGAAGGCATTGACTATAAAAGAGATGAACTACTTAGCAAACATACCTCCTTCAAGCTAGGAGGACCTTGCAAGCTTCTGCTTCTCCCCAAAACAAAAGAAGAGATACAGAAGCTGGTTAAAACACTCTATGAAGAAAAGATCCCTTATTATGTTTTGGGAAATGGAAGCAATGTACTCTTTCGCGACGAAGGATTTCCAGGAGTTATTTTAAAGCTTGCTTCAAACTATTCTTCCTACAACATTCAAGGAGATACCATTCTTTGCGACTCAGGTATGGACCTATCGGTACTTGCCCGTAAAGCTGCTCTTAAGGGATTAAGTGGACTTGAGTTTGCTTCAGGAATTCCTGGAACCCTTGGCGGAGGAGTCATCATGAACGCTGGTGCCTATGATGGCGAACTGAAGGATGTGGTGACCTCCGTGCTTCTTCTCGATAAGCAGGGAAACTATCACAGAAAAAGTTGTGAAGAGATGGCGTTTGGCTATCGAGACTCCCTTGCACAACGAGAAGGACTTCTTATCCTTGAAGTAGAAATGAAACTTACTCAGGGAGACTATCCTGAGATCTGGAGCAAAATTGATGACTTTACCATACGTCGTTGGTCGAAACAACCACTGGAATTCCCCAGTGGAGGCAGTACCTTTAAGCGTCCACCGGGATATTATGCGGGGAAGCTGATTGAGGATGCTGGACTCAAGGGACTACGATTTCGTGGTGCACAAGTCAGTTCTAAACATTGTGGTTTTATTGTGAATACAGGGGAAGCCACCAGCGAGGATGTACGAACCTTAATCCGTATCGTCCAGCGCAGAGTCAAAGAAGAGTTTGGGGTTGAACTTACCCCAGAGTTGAGGATCATTGATGAGTAGACTACGAGCTGATTATCATACCCATACCATCTATTCCGATGGCAAAGCCACGGTCATGGATAATGCACGTGCCGCCCATGAAAAGGGCATTAAGACGCTGGGCATTAGTGATCATGGTTGGGGCCATGGGTATTTTGGCTTGAAAAGAAAACGAAAAGAAGATTATTTTAAAGAGATAGAAGAGGCAAGAAAAGTCTTTCCTGATTTACGTATTCTCATCTCCATTGAAGCAAACATTTTAGGCGCTGACGGTGCCATTGATCTTACTCCAGAAGAAATGGAAGAATTCGATCTGGTGCTATGCGGTTATCATTTTGGGAGCAAAATCCGCAATCTATCCGATCTGTGGATGCACGCTAGCAATGCACTCCATAAATATTTGGGGATTGGTAAGAACTATGTTACAAGACGTAATACAGAGGCCTTGCTTCGCGCATTAGATCACCCCATTGATGTGTTAACCCATCCTGGGGACAAAGGCCCCGTGGAGATTATGCCCATTGCAAAAAAAGCAGCAAAACGTGGCGTTATGCTGGAGATCAATGAGAGACATCACTACTTGACCACGGAGCAGCTAAAAGAGATAAAGGATCTTGATGTCAAATTTCTTCTAAGCAGTGATGCCCACACACCCGATGCCATTGGTGTTGTGGAGGAGGCCTATAAGCGCGTAAAAGCTTCGGGGCTTGATGTGAAGAAAATTGTCAATTTAAAGGGGGAAGAATGACCATTAAAGTCATTACCGGCATGGCTGGTGGAGGAAAAAGTACTGTACTGGATAGCTTTGAGGATATGGGTTTTTACTGTATCGATAATCTTCCTCCTACCTTATTACAAGAGTTTATTGCCCTCTATGAGAGAATGAGTGAAGGCCCCAACAATCTGGCTGTCTGTATGGATTTGCGTCTTGGGGTGTTTTTTGGTGAAGTTCTTAGCACCGTGGAAAAACTGCGTGAGATGGGTTATGATGTGGAGATTCTCTTTGTAGAGGCCAGTGATCGGGTTCTCCTCAATCGTTTTCGTGAAGTAAGACGTGCTCATCCTCTTGAAGAAGCAGGACGCACTTCTGAAGCCATCAGTCTAGAGCGAAGACTCCTTTCAGAAATTAAGACAAGTGCTGATCAGGTTATTGATACGAGCAAATTTAATAAATACCAATTGAAAAAGAAAATCACAAGTCTATATGATCCCGGGAGTCATTTTAGGATTATCTTGGAATCCTTTGGGATGAAGAATGGAATGTTGGAAGAAGCTGACTTTGTCTTTGATCTGCGTTTTCTACCCAATCCCTATTATGTAGAAGAACTTTCCCACTTGACAGGACATGATGAAGAAGTCAGAGAGTATGTGATGGATAGTTCTGTTTCCAAAGAAGTCTACGAAAAGCTGGTGGCTTTTTTGGACATCTGTGTGGAGCAATTTCAAAAGACAGGTCGAGACACAATCCACATTGGACTTGGATGTACCGGTGGTCGCCATAGATCAGTAACCTTTAGTCTACTTTTACATGACCACTTTGTTCAACAAGGATATACAGTCATTCGACAAGATCGAGAGCAATTATGAAAATCGTTATTATCGGAGGAGGTACGGGCCTTTCCGTTCTTCTGCGAGGATTAAAAAACATCACGGAAGATCTTAATGCTGTAGTCAACATGGTAGATGATGGGGGAAGCACAGGTATTCTTCGGAAAGACTTGGGCATGCTTCCACCAGGAGATCTGCGCAGTTGTATTCTTTCCATGAGTAACACAACTGAATTATTGGAGCAGTTAATGGGCTATCGCTTTGATAAAGGCTCCCTGTCGGGTCAATCCCTAGGGAATCTGATGATGGCTGCTTTGGATGACATTACTGGGGGAATGGATAATGCCCTGGGTGCTTGTGCTGCTATTTTTAACATTACAGGAAAAGTGTATGCCGTGACACTAGAAGACATTGGACTTGTGGCTGAGCTTAAAAACGGAGCCACAGTTCGAGGAGAATCTAAGATTCCTAAGGCAGCCATTGAGATGAATAGCCCCATTCATAGAGTCAATCTCTATCCTGAGCGACCTCGTGCCTTTAGAAAGGTCATTGAGGTCATTGAAGCAGCTGATCTGATCCTTGTGGGTCCGGGAAGTCTCTATACCTCAGTTCTGCCTGCGCTCCTTGTTTCAGGAGTGAAGGAGTCCATTCTTCGAAGCAAAGGAAAGTGTGTCTACATCTCCAATGTCATGACACAACCTGGTGAAACCGATGGTTATAGTGTGGGCGATCATGTTCGTGCCATCTATGATCATCTTGAGGACCCTATTTTTGATGCAATCCTTGTGAGTCATACTCACCTGGATGAAGAAGAAAGAAAACCCTACGAAAAAGAAGGAGCCCTACCAATCCTTTATACCGAAGGAGACAGAGAGTACTTTAGGGACCTAGATGTTGAGATTCTCGAAGACAATTTTACTGAGGTAATTCAGGGCTATGTACGCCATGATTATACAAAAGTCAGTCAAAGATTGGTTGACTACATAAAGGAGGAGTAATTTATGAGAAGAGTACCAGAACCCTTTCGCATCAAAATGGTTGAGCCCATTAAGTTGGGTACGCGAGAAGAACGGGAAGTAGCATTAAGAGAGGCAGGATACAATCCTTTTGCCTTAAAGGCCGAGGATGTCTTTATTGACCTCCTCACCGACAGTGGTACCAATGCCATGAGTGATGCACAATGGTCGGCCTTGATGAAGGGAGATGAGTCCTATGCCGGTAGCAAGAGTTTCTATCGCTTAGTAGAGGTTGTACAAGACTTTAGTGGCTACGAGTATGTAGTACCTGCTCACCAAGGAAGAGGTGCTGAAAAACTCCTCTTTGAAAACATCATTAAAGAAAAAGGCGATGTCGTCATTAGCAACATGCATTTTGATACCACAAAAGCACATGTAGAAATTGCTGGTGGACGAGCCATCAATGCAGTGGATGCCATTGCTTATGATACGGAGACCTATGCTGATTTTAAAGGAAACTTTGATCTTGAGCTGCTAGAAAAGCAAATCAATGACTTTGGAGCAGAACATGTCAGTGCTATTCTTGCCACAGTTACCTGTAATTCTGCAGGTGGACAACCTGTTAGCATTGAGAACCTCCGTAAAGTAAGAGAGATTGCTGATAAGTATAATCTACCCTTCTTCTTTGATGCAGCTCGTTTTGCTGAAAATGCTTATTTTATTAAAGAGCGTGAAGAAGAGTTTAAAGATGCATCCATTAAAGACATTGTTCGCACCATGTTTGGCCTAGGAGATGGCTTTACCATGAGTGCCAAAAAAGATGGTCTGGTGAACATGGGTGGTCTTGTTGCTATCAAAGACAATGAAGAGCTCTACGACAAAGTGCGCATGAGCTGTGTTCCTAATGAAGGATTCCCCACCTATGGTGGTTTATCCGGAAGAGATATGGAAGCCTTAGCTACAGGATTTGAAGAAGTACTGGATTACAATTATCTTCATTATCGTATTTCGCAGATTGCCTATTTAGGCGAGCTTCTCCGTGAAGCGGGTATTCCTATCCAGTATCCTACTGGTGGACATGCTGTTTTTGTTGACTGTAAAAAGCTCTGTCCACAGATCCCCTATTATGAATTCCCTGCTCAAGCAGTGTGTAATGAAGTCTATCTCGAGGGTGGCGTTCGTCCTGTAGAGGTGGGTAGCTTCCTGCTAGGCCGTGATCCTGATACAGGAGAGAACTTAGAGTCCCCTATGGAGTTTATGCGCCTGACCATTGCTCGACGTGTCTATACCAACGACCATATGGAATACATTGCTGATGTGGTCAAGGAAGTTGCCAAGAAGGCTGATACACTAAAGGGCTTTACCTTTGAAAAAGAGCCAAAAGTCCTACGTCACTTCTTAGCACGCTTAAAGCCAATCAAATGATGGACAAGTTAAAGAAAGAAATTCCCTTCTTGTGGAAAGCAGAACCAAAAGAACAGCGCCATCCCTTCACTCGAGAAGATTTGGAGAAGGCTAAGGCTTTCATGGAGTCCTTTAGACCTTTTTTGATGGAGGTCTTTCCTGAGACCAAGGAAACGCAAGGAATGATCACATCAGAGATGAGAGCCCTACCAGAGATGGAGAAGGCCCTTTCTCTTCCTAAAGGAAAACTCTTTGCTAAATTTGACAACATGCTTCCTGTTGCGGGAAGCATCAAAGCAAGGGGTGGCTTCTATGAAGTTCTTCACCATGCGAAAACCCTAGCAGAAGAAGAGGGATTTTATCAGAATGATCCCCTTCAACTCTTAAAGCATCGAGATTTTTTTGCCAGCAAAGAAATTGAAGTGGCCAGTACAGGCAATCTAGGCCTGAGCATTGGCATCATCAGTGCCACCATAGGTTTCAAGGTAACCGTGCATATGTCTAGAGATGCCAAAGAGTGGAAGAAAGAGCTGTTAAGAGAAAAAGGTGCTCAGGTCATCGAGTATGCAGGAGACTATAGTGCTGCAGTAGAAGCGGCAAGAGAAGCTTCTAAAGAAAAAGGAAGCTACTTTGTCGATGATGAGCAGAGTCCCTATCTCTTTATGGGCTATGCACTGGCTGCCTATGAAGTAATCGAACAATTAGAAACTTTAGGAATAGAGAAAGAAGATCTTCATGTCTATCTTCCCTGTGGAGTAGGTGGAGCACCAGGTGGTATAGCCTATGGACTCAGTATCCTTCTGCCCAAGGCAAAGGTCTACTTTGCTGAACCTACCAAAGCACCTGCTGTTCTTTTAGGTATGCTTACAGAAAAACATGACCAGATCAGTGTTGGAGATATTGGTCTTAGTGGCAAGACCCTGGCCGATGGACTGGCCGTAGGCAAAGCATCTTCTCTTGTTGGACCTCTGATGGAGGGAAGAATTCAAGGGATCTATACCATTGAAGATGAGACCATGCTTTCCTATGTAAAGACTCTTTACGAGACCGAGGGAATCAAGGTAGAACCTTCAGCCTGTGCAGGATTTCTAGGTCCACACTTTGTTCAGGAAGATGGAGTTCATCTTGCTTGGCTCACAGGTGGCAGGCTAGTTCCCGAAGAGATATTCCAATCTTATCTTGAAGAAGACAGAGCTGAATAGACTGAATTTTCAAGCCTATGAGACAAAGGGGGGTTCCTTGACGGGACCCCCTTTTTTGGTTACAATTATGTTAATTCAAGGACTAAACTAGAAAGATGAAGCTTTACATCTTTTTATGTTTTTAGTCTAATTTAAAGGGAGGAGGAGTCATTTTACGGAGTTCACTGAACAAAAATTGGAGGAAAATATGGAAGGAAAGAAACGCTACAGCACGTCGGATTATTTAAAGTTTCTCTTACCATCACTGATTGGTGTACTACTCTTTATGGTGCCAGTTCCCAAGTACAATGCGGATCTAGGTGTCAGCGAGACCACCATTCCAGTAAAGATTTTGGCAGACTTGATTAGCGATGGTATTGGGAGCTTTGTCCCAACTCTTGTCTTTATTATTTTGATGATTGCTTCAATTGGAACACTTATTTTTTCTTTTGGTCTTGTCAAGACGAAAAATCAAAACATCAACAAACTGTTTGTGACAACACCAGTATGGGCGATCACCCGTATTTTGGCTGGTATTTTTGGTATTATGGTATTCTTTGGCTTTGGACCTGAATACATTATTTCGGGAGATACCGGTGGATTTATCTTTTATGACCTCCTTACTACTCTCGTCATTATCTTTGTGATTGCAGGTCTTTTGCTTCCCTTGCTACTAGACTTTGGGCTCCTCGAATATGTAGGTACGCTTTTAACCAAGTTTATGCGTCCTGTTTTCACCCTTCCTGGACGTTCAGCAGTTGACTGCTTTACTTCATGGTTAGGTGATGGAACCCTAGGGGTTATGTTGACCAATCGACAGTATGAAGAAGGCTACTATACTGAGCGAGAGGCTGCAGTTATTGCGACAACCTTCTCCGCTGTATCCATTACCTTTACTCTCGTTGTTCTTGCGGAAGTCGGTCTCACAAGACTGTTCTTGCCCTATTATCTAACGGTCAGCTTTATTGGTGTGGTCATTGCCATCATTGCTCCACGGATCCCTCCTCTTTCCAGAAAGAAAGACATCTATGTGCGTGAAGGAGTTGAGCTGGATGAGAGCATTCCTGCTGGTCATACCGTAGGTAGTTATGCACTAGAAAGTGCTGTGAATCGTGCTAACAAGCATAAAGGCGCAGGCGAATTCCTTGAGAATGGCTTCATGAATGCCATGCAGATGTGGCTAGGCGTTCTTCCTGTAGTTATGGCTTTTGGTACCATTGCTACCATGCTTAGTACCTATACGCCTATCTTTGATATTTTGGGGAAACCTTTTATTCCTCTCTTGAATCTTCTTGCAGTGCCTGAAGCTCAAGCAGCATCAAAGACCATGCTGGTAGGCTTCACCGACATGTTCTTGCCTGCCATTATTGCAGCAGGTGAAGTACAGAGCGAACTAACTCTCTTTGTGGTTGCTGTTGTATCTGTTACACAGCTTCTCTATATGTCAGAGGTGGGAGCACTGATCATTGGATCAGATATTCCTGTTAATCTTTGGGAACTCTTTGTGATTTTCCTTCAAAGAACACTGATTAGTCTAATCCTCGTTGTTCCTATTGCACGGTTTATTTTGGGACTTGTGTGATCTAGAGGGACTCAAAAGAAATGTAGAAATGAAAAAAGACGACTTTCTCAGGAAGGTCGTCTTTCCACGTATTGAGTGTTTAAGTCTCACTGTATTTATCAAAGTATCCCTGGATGTAGACGATGGGTGTTCCCTTATCGCCACTTCCTGAGGTGAGATCGCTTAGGCTTCCAATAAGATCAGTTAAGCGCCTTGGTGTGGTACCTAGTGATTCTTCTTCGGAGATGTCCTCTTCGAGAATCTCCTTTACATGTTGTTCAATTGCCTGACGTAACTCATCTCCTTCTAAATGGGAGAAGAGATTATCAGCTAAGAATTTGATTTTCATTTCATGGGGTGTTCCCTCAAGACCAGGTGTATAGCCAGGTGAAACAACAGGATCAGCTAATTCCCAAATTTTTCCTACTGGATCTTTAAAGGCACCATCTCCATAGATCATGACCTCGATGGTTTTTCCGGTCAATTCTTCCATGCGCTTTTGCAGTGCCATGACCAAGGCTTTATTATCCCTTGGGAAGAGTTTGATGGAGTTTTCGGTAGCAGCATTGGCTCCCAAGAGGCCATATTCTTCATTGTATCCCCTTTTGGAACTCGGGGTACTAAGCATATCTGAAAGAGTGAAAAGGGTTTCTACACCAGCTTGTTGAAGAGACTCTTTTGTTCTCTCTCGTGTATGAATATCGCAGCTGAGTACATGCTTTGTGTACTCTAGAATGGTGGTAGCCTTATTAGCAAAGATGACTTTGCAAGGTACCTGATACTCTTCTAGAATTTGGCGATAAAATTCTACATAATCCACACCGGTAAAGACATGATGAAAGCCGCCAAAGAGAGAACGATATTCTTCTTCACTCAGGACATCAACCCAAGGGTTTACCCCTTTATCTTCAAGAACCTCTGCGTAGGCAAGATGATTGCCCACTTCATCTGAGGGATAGCTCAACATGAGGACAAGGCTTCGGTTTCCCATGGATGCACCCTTTGCAATGCCACGTAGGGTCGTTGCAAAACGATTTCTACTTAAAATGGGAAAGATAATGCCTACAGATACATTCTCTGGAAATTTCTCATGAAAATCCTCTGCTATGTCATCGATGTTTGCATAGTTTCCCTGTGCTCTAGCGACCACAGACTCTGTAATGGCGAGGATATCTCGATGGCGTGGTTGGATCTTCTCTACTTCATAAACCTTCATGAGAAGCTCACTAATGAGTTCAACTAAGTTGTCCCCTTCCTTAAAGATAGGGGCACGCAACCCACGTACAACGGTGCCCAGCATTCGTTCCATCATTGACCTCTTTTCTGAATCAAAGTTTCTCTTACCGTGTTCATTATAGCAAATCCAAGGGGGAAGATAAAGATAATCAAAAAAAGAAAGGTACGCTTTAAGTACCTTGACTTAGGACTTGCTTGAGGAAGACCTACTCTTAAGAACACGGTCTATGATCAAGTCTAGAATCACTAAAAGTGGAAGAGCTACAAAGAAGAATTGCTGACAGAAATTAAGCCTTATCTTCATCCATTCTAGAATGAAAAACACAAGCAGATAGACTGATATATACACAAGGAGTCTGATGATTTGTTGTTTTCTTGTTCGTTTCTTTTTTACACTTCTTTTTCTACTCATCTAAACGATCCCTAATAATCCTTCCAACAACAAAGTCCAAAATAACAAGAATAGGCACAACAATAAAGAGCAGTCTTTTCCAAAAACTCAGATGAATCCCTTTGTAATCAAGGACTAGCATGATGACAAGGGCAAGGAGCACAAAGACCACAAAGAGGATGACTTTTTGTGCATTGTTGAATTTGTTTTTCATAGGGAACTCCTC
>CAMFGQ010000024.1 GCA_945950065.1 uncultured Clostridia bacterium | reverse complement strand
GGAAAACCTAATGAATAGAATTCATAGATCACGTCTTCGTCTTTAAAATTATCAATTTTGTTGACCACGAGAAGTACAGGTTTTTTTGTACGGCGAAGGAGCTGAGCAATCTCTTCATCATCTTGGGTCAGTCCGGTTTTACCGTCTACCATAAAAAGAAGTGCATCAGCTAGTTCCATGGCAACTTCTGCTTGATTTCGAATCTGGCTTAAGAGCAGATCTTCGCTACGAGGATCGAGCCCACCTGTATCAATCAGGGTAAAGCTGCGATTCAGCCATCTAGCATTGCCATAGACGCGGTCTCTTGTCACTCCAGGAAGATCCTCTTCAATGGATATCCTTGAGCCAATCATTTTGTTAAAAAAGGTACTCTTACCTACATTGGGTCTGCCCACAATGGCAACCACTGGTTTTGCCATGGCTTACCTCCCCTATAAACTCCACTAAAGCCTTGGCTTCAGGTTCTATAAAACACACATCACAGGAAAAGGCTTCCTGGATCTCTTGACTTGTGTAATCATCTAAACTAAATCCCTCGTAGTTTAACATACTCGAAGGTAGCAGTAAAAAGTCAATTTCTTCATCCTTAATCTGTTGACGTAAGTCTTGAAAGGTCATCAGACCTCCAACAGTGATGGATGTACCGAAAAAATGATTTTCAATCACTTGGACCTTTATGTCAACTCCTTTTTCTCGTAATCCTACCAGAGCATCTCCAAGGAGCGGACCAAAAAGTCTCGCTGTGGCAATTAACATTCTAGGCGATGAAGTGATTTCCTTCATCTCCTTGATTTCTTCTTCGAGTTCTTGAAGATACTTCCTAGCCAGGCCAACACCATTTTCTAATTGTATAAAGTTCTCATAGGCGGAAAAAGATGGAAGTTCTATTCCAGCAAGAAGGTAGAACTCATCGGCTAGAAAGACAAAACGGGTGCCTGTTTCATGGAGGCATTGCTCCTGAAACTCCTCAATGTACCCGATCAATTCACGAGTTTCTTCCGATGTAAAGCCACGCAAGTTCTTAAGTCCCTGCCGATGACAGGTAAGGCCAATGGGAACAATGGCTACACTACGTAAAAAAGGACGATAGCTTAAAAGTCCATCTAAGGTAGCCTTTAAGTCCTCTCCGTCATTGTAGCCAGGTACAAGGACAATCTGCCCATTCATGATGACCTCGTTATCAGCAAGATAACGAAGCTGTTCACCTATTCTTCCTGCCTTAGGACTGCCCATCATGGCTACACGTGTTTTAGGATTCAGGGAATGAATGGACACATTGATGGGATGGATGCCATAACTCACGATGCGCTCAAGCTGCTGCTGCGTGACATTGGTTAAGGTCACAAAGTTCCCCTGCATAAAAGAGAGACGCGAATCATCATCCTTAAAATACAAACTGCTCCTGAGTCCACGAGGTAGCTGATCAATAAAGCAAAAGATACAGGCATTATGGCAATGTCTGGCTTCATCCATAAGGGGATGTTCAAAGACAAAGCCTAGGTCCTCATCGATTTCTTTTTCAATTTCAAGAAGGACTTCTTCCCCATTTTCCTCTAAGAGGACTTCTACATAGTCTTGGCTCGTTAAAAAGAGATAGTCTAGTCGATCCTCTATCTCTTTACCATTAATGCTTAGTAGTTTACTTCCGGGAAGAACTCCCATTTCCCAAGCGATGCTATCCTTCTCCACATCTTGAATGGTGAAGATCATGGACGTCGCTCACTGAGCATTTTTCCTAGCTCATCTAGGAAAGTATCGATGTCACTAAAGGATTTATAGACAGATGCAAAGCGTACATATGCAACTTCATCTAAGTCCTTCAGTTCCTCCATGACAAGCTCACCAATCTCCTGGGAGTTAATTTCTTTCTTTAAGAGATTGGATAGTTTTGTTTCAACACGAAGGGCAACGCCTTCGATTTCTTCAGCTGTAACAGGTCGCTTCTCACAGGCACGGATGATGCCATTGATGATTTTGTCCCGATTAAAGGCTTCACGATTTTGATCACGTTTCACCACGATCAGATTGACATCTTCAATTCTCTCATAGGTGGTAAAGCGTGATGTACACTTGGTACACTCTCTTCGCCTTCGTATTGAATTATTATCTTCTGTTGGTCGTGAATCAATGACCCTTGATTCATCAAAACCGCAATAAGGGCATTTCATGGATTCCCCCCAAAAAAGAAAGGCCTAAAGGCCTATCTTCGATTTCGTAAAAAGCTTGGAAGATCTCGATAGTCGTCTTGATCCCACTCGTCAATTTCAATGACTTCTTTTTGTGGTACCACAGCCTCTTCTTTGTTTTCTTCCATATTCTTTTTCATATCTCGTAGAGAATGATATTCGTCATCACTGCTAGGCATAACAGGAGCAACGCGTTGCTTAAAGCGTTTTGGTCCACCCTGTTGTGTAAAGCCAGTAGCAATTACGGTGATCTTAATCTCATCAGACATGTTGTCATTAATGGATGTACCGTAGATGATCTCAGCTTCAGGATTAGCAAGTTCTGTAATCAGATTTAATGCTTCAGCTGTTTCATGTAGACCAACGGTAGAATTACCTGTCACGTTAATCAGTAGACCTGTAGCACCTTCAATGGTGGTTTCAAGTAACGGACTGAAGACTGCTTGTTTCGCAGCATCGATAGCTCTTGATTCGCCTTTTCCAATACCAATACCCATATGGGCCATACCTTGGTTTTTCATAATGGTACATACGTCGGCAAAGTCCAGAGAAATGAGTCCTGGGCTAACGATGAGGTCAGAGATACCTTGGACACCTTGACGCAGCACGTCATCTGCTACGCGTAGTGAATCCATGAGGGAAGTTTTCTTGTCAACAATTTCTAAAAGTTTATCGTTAGGAATGGTGACTAGAGTGTCTACTTTCTCTTTAAGTAGTTCAATTCCCGCTTCCGCTTGTGCCATTCTCCTTCTACCTTCAAAAGCAAAAGGTTTGGTTACGACACCAACGGTAAGGGCTCCAATTTCACGAGCAATTTCTGCAATAACAGGAGAAGCACCGGTTCCGGTTCCACCGCCCATACCACAGGTAACGAAGACCATATCGGATCCTTCGATGGCTTTTCTGATTTCTTCGCGGCTTTCTTCTGCTGCTCTTTCACCTACTTCAGGTTTACTTCCAGAACCAAGACCTTTGGTGATTTTTTCACCGATCTGTAGTTTTGTCTCACTGTGCACCAAAGCCAGGTCCTGTTTATCTGTATTTATTGCAATAAAATCTACACCTTGAAGGTCTGCTTCAATCATGCGATTTACTGCATTATTACCACCACCACCTACGCCAATTACTTTGATTTTAGTAAAATTGTATAGGTCTGTTTTTTCTTCAATATCGAACATAGACTCCTCCTTATCCAATTCCTTGAATTCTATTATATAGAATCTTCACCAATATGTAAATAGCTATTCTCCTAAAACCAACAGTCTTATTTTAGCAAAAAAATCGAAGATTCCAACGCCAAAGTAAAAAATAACAGCCAAGTAGAGAGGCACATCTAGCCGCTCACTAAGAAATATGAGAAAAAGCGACAGTAGCAAATTACCGATAAAACCTGTTAGCCAATATCGCTCCCTTTTCTTCTTGTTTAAGGTATCCCACATGATTTCCAGTACGCTATAGATTGTAACCAAAAGTCCCAACACAAAATAGACATTTCCCTCTAAAGGAACACCAAGGGGAAGGAGATATCCTAGAAGACTTCCCAAAAGAACAACAAGCAGAATACCGATCATTGCTCATTCCTTTCCATATAGTCGGTTGAGTAGGTTCCGCTAAAAGCCGGTATTTCAATCAGTACTGATGTATTGGCCTCAATCTGAACACCCTTTTGACGAAGAGAATCAGCATAGCTACCCTGCACATTGATAGCAGCTTGGAGAGCTTTACGAGGTCCAATGGCTTTAATGATAAAAGGTTGAGCAAAGACCTGTCCATTAATGCGAATGGTGGGGCCATTGCAAATCACCTTGGAGTGATGGAAGAGAAAACGCTCATCATTTATGCTGATGACTTCTGCACCTGCGTTACGCAGATCACTAAGCATCTGATAAATATCTAAATCATGAATCAGATATTCATTGATGTTCTGGTGTTCCCCAAGAACTCTACTGCTATCTGCCATAAGTACAACAACACCCTCTCCTTGAACATCAAGAAGACCAGCATGCATGCGGTAGTTTTTTAGTTCTTGTTCCAAGACTTCCATGCGAAGCTTTTCATCATTTACAGCTTTTGAATATAACTCGATCTCTTCCTTTATGCCTTGTATTTGTTCACGCAGATGGCGATTGCTATCCCGAAGCTCATCATTCATTTCCCTAGTGACGAGAAGTTCCTTATCGAGAGGAACAGCTCTCTCTCTTGCCATATAGAGGCCAAGGCTCATCAAAAAAGCCAGGACAAGGAGTAAGAGATAGCTCCTATTCTTCAAGAGTTTCAGCATAGCGATACCTTGGGAAGTGAGGGTACTTGGGTACCATCAAATCCGTATTCTTCTTAATTTCAATAAAGTAGCCACTATTTCGCAGACGCTCCACATAGCCACGACGCATGTTCAGGGCTGCTTCCATGTTATCGGCATTGCCCAGAGCCTTGACTGTAAAGGGAGGAGCAAGCTTTTGCCCATTAATCACAATGTGATTCCCGGCAAAACTAATCTCCGAAATGGAGATCATGCGTTCTTCCTTTACAGAAATCGCTTCTGCACCTGCTGCATTCAACTCATTGACAAGAAGTAGAAGATTACGGTGAAAGTCCACAATGTTTAAGGGCTGATCCATGTCGACAAGACTAAGACTAATGGAGATCCCTTCACCATGAACATCAGTAAAACCAGAGATGAGTTTATAATACTCTACATCATCTCTAGAAACGGTTTCTGCGTCTCCTGTATCCATTTCTTTTAAACTCTCTAGTTGCTGGCGGTAGTATTCAAGTTCTTCTTCAAGTTCCTGATTTGCCTTGACGAGCTCGCCATACTGTTTAACCAGCAATTTATCTCGTTCATCCTCTTCTTTAACTAAAGGCTGGGTTTGGAGTTTAATAAAAATCCCCAGTGCTAGTGCAAGAAGAAAGACTAAACCGTAGATAAATGTCTTTTTGGACGTCATATCCACACTCCTTTAAAAGGGCAAGAAGGTTGGTGAGTCGGGGTTGGTAAGATTAATGGTGCCTTTTTCTGTTCCGTTTTCTGTTAGTTCCATGTAGATAGTATAGAAGTTGTTGAATTTTTTCTCGATCTCATCGCCCTTGCCAAAAATGGCTTTGAATTCAGGATTAAGCTGAAGTTGCAAAATCCCCTCAACAATTTCTATGGAGATGTTCTGTAGATCTGCCTGTTGACAGAGACTGATGAGTTCAATTCCGTGGGTAAACAAATCACTTCGTTTGGTTATCAGTGACTCCCCTAAAATTGCCGTTGTAATCTCCACACCTCGCATATGAGGAAGTCCCTCTATGGGCTCATCAACAGCAATCAGGGTTCCCTTTTCATCAAGGAGGAGTTCCTTATCTCCATACTCCACCTGGACATAGGGTTTCCTCGCCTCAACGGAGACAAAGAGGCTATGGGGATATTCTTTTGATATCTCCACAGATTTTACGCGGTGATCTTCTTCAATTTTTTTTGTTAACTCACTGCTACTGAGGAAGAATAGATTCTGCCCCACCCGTAGGTCAGCTTGCTGGATGATTTGCTCCTGTGGGATCCACTGAGAGTTCACCTGTAAATGTTGCAATACAAAAGTATCCGTATAGAACAAAATCGTTCCAGCGGTTAATGCGGCAAAAAGTAACAGTAACAGCAACACGAACTTTTTCATAGAGACTCCAAAATCTCCTTGGCTATTTTTTGAGCAGCATGGCTGGGGATGATTCCCTTAGACTTGCTAGCCAAGCGATCTCGTAATTCCTCATCATTGAGAAGGTTTTCCACCACATCTCTGGCTTTAGGAGTCAGAAGTTCTTCATCTTTTAGTAATAGGGCTGCTCCCTCTTCTTCAAATAATCTTGCATTATAGCTCTGATGATCATCAAGCACATTGGGGGAAGGAATTAAGATACTGGCCTTACCCATGGCAGAAAGCTCTGTGAGCATCCCTGCTCCACTGCGGGTGATGATAAGATCACTCCCAACCAGATAGGGTGGGATGTCCTCAATGTAGCGATGTGCTTCCAAATTCTTTATTTCATCAAAGAGACTTTCATACTCTTCTTTATCGTTGCCATAGACATGAACCCACTGAAGATCATCTCTTGCTTCAATCAGTGGCTTTAGACTTAAGATAAACTCATTGATGCTGTTGGCACCTAGGCTTCCTCCCACCGAGAGAACCATGACTTTATCTTGATTGTCCATCTCCTGTCGTATGGTTTCCTTCTCCAGGGTGTTAAAGACGTCACGAACTGGATTTCCTGCTAGAATGACTTTCTCCTCATAGCCAGGTAGGTTTTTCTCTGTTCCTGGAAAACTGGTAAAGACTTTTTTAGCATGTTTTACAAACATACGGGTTCCCATGCCAGGATAGACATTTTGTTCGTGCATAAAGATGGGACGCCTGAGTAGTCTAGCAGCCATAAGACTGGAAGCAGATGCATAGCCTCCTGTGGTGATGACAGCATCGATCTTTTCGCGACGCATAAGGTTCATTAACTTTAGCGTCATCATACCATGAAAATAGTAGGCCTGGAGTCTCCAAATGAGCCCTTCATTGTTCACACTCCAAGCATGAACAGGCTGATAGGGAATTCCTCTATCCTTTGCAATCTTGACTTCAAGTCCCCTTTTGGTACCTACCCAGACAAATTGAGCAGATGGGTCCTCCTGCTGAATGGCCTCCAAAATCGCTAGGCCTGGATAGATATGTCCACCACTGCCTCCTGATGCCAACAAGAGCTTCATTTCATCCTCCGCCAGTTGACACGGTGTATGCTAAGGAGAATCCCGATCATGGCCATCAGGATGATGATGTTGGTGCCTCCATAACTAATGAAAGGTAGGGAAATGCCTGTAGGTGGCAAAAGGCCTAGGGTATTACCAAAGTTCACTACAAACTGTAAGAAGATGATCATGCCAATTCCAAAGCTTAGGTACTTGGCAAAGGGATCTCGTTGCGTTAAGGACAGGCGAATGATGTTCAAGATCAGCACAAAGTATAAACCCAATACCACGGTAATGCCTATAAAACCAAACTCTTCTCCAAGAGTAGAGAGAATCATGTCGTTATGTGGCTCTGGCACCCAAAGTTTATTAAAGATACTTTCTCCAGGACCAACACCAAAAAGTCCACCTGAAGCAATGGCCAAAATACCATAGCGAATCTGTCGCATGGCATTGTCGATATTTTTCAGTCCATCGATAAATCCCGTGATCCGAACCATACGATAGGGTGCTAGTTGTGCTAGGGCCGCAAGACCAACTGCTCCTGCTCCTACCAGTGATAATACATAGCCAACTGGCTCAAAGCCAATAAAGAGCAGTGAAAACATCACACCAAATAAAATCAGCATGGAGCTAAAGTCAGGTTGTAGATAGGTGAAGAATAAGAGCGCCATGGGATAGATCATATGAATGATAAAGGCAATCAAGCGATTCCGATTGGCCGTAAAATGCGAAAGCCCATAGGAAAGAGAAAAGACCATGGCTACTTTAGCCAGGTCAACGGGCATAAAGCGTTGCCCAGCAATCTCTATCCACCTGGTAGCAGCATTGACTTCTTCACCAATAAAGGGTGTCAGTGCCATGAGCACAAAAGCTACGGCTCCAACCACAAAGACGACAAAGAGATTGTTGTAGATCTTGTAGTTGATGGCTGCCGCTACAAACATGGCAACTGCCCCGATAAAAATAAACAGAGTTTGACTCTTAATATAATGATAAGGCGTGGCATACTGGTTCAAAGACAAATAGGCAGATGAACTAAAGACCAGAAGCCATCCTATAATAATCAGTAACAGTACGGGAATTAGGATTCCCATATTGATTTTTCCATTCATTCTAGACTCCTAAAAAGTTCGCGGAAATGGTCTCCCCTCTCCTCAAAACTTTTGTACATATCCCAGCTTGCACAGGCTGGGGACAACAAAATATCCCATCCTTCACTTGAGAGTTCCATGGCTCGGTTAAAGCTTTCCTCTAGGTTCTCATGAATCTCTACGGGACAAATTCCTTCTGCTAGTGTTGCTAATTCTTTTTTGACTTCACCATAAACTAAAAGCTGTTTAATCTGTGGATTCCACTGATCAAAAAGAGGTTTCAAATCCACCTTTTTATCCATGCCACCAGCGAGGAGTACCGTTGGTCTCTTAGCCGAAGCAAGTGCAGGTAAACTTGACTCTAAATTGGTAGCCTTAGAATCATTAATAAAGCGTCTCCCCTGCTTTTCCCCCAAAATCTCATAGCGATGAGACAGTCCAGTAAAGCGGCGAAGAACTCTGGCCATACTCTCTTTTGAGATGCCATAGAGTCCTGCCATAAGCACTGCAGCAAGAACATTGGAGAGATTATGCTTTCCTTTTAATTGTAGTTCTTCCACGGGAAGAACATCCTCTTCTCTATCTTCTAGACGAAGATGGATCTTTCCCTCTTTAACAAAACAGTTATTCTTCTCATCTTCAAGTGAAAAACCATAGAGTCTTTCTAGATTAGGGAGTCGTTTGTTGATCTCTTCTACAAGAAAAGCATCATCTGCATTAAAGACCTTTAGCTGATTCTGAGTATTGTTCTCCCACAGACGAAACTTAGCATCCACATAGGCGTCCATGGTACCATGCCAAACAATATGATCAGGCGTAATGTTCAGCAGTGCACTGATCTGTGGTGTAAAGCTATCCATGGTCTCCAGTTGAAAACTGGATACTTCTACGGCATAGACATCGCCCTCTCGTGAATCTTTTGCATAACCAATAAGAGGGATACCGATGTTGCCACCGATAAAGCTTCTGGAATTTTCCTCTGATAAGAACTCATAGAGTAAAGTGGTGGTAGTACTTTTTCCATTGGTTCCACTAATGGCCAGTACATCACCTTTAAGATGCTGAAAAGCAATCTCCAGCTCACCCAGAATCTTCATGCCCTTTTCTCGACAAGCATGAATGACTGGATGATCAGGTGCTGGTCCAGGGCTTAGGGCAACAAGATCATAAAAGACTTCAGGATCATAATCATGAATCTCAACTCCATACTGATCCCTAAGTTTCTCCAAATCAGGCCGTTTATCATCATACACAGATAAAACAGCCTTCTCTTTAAAAAACGCTAAGAGTCCATGCCCACTTTTTCCAAGACCAATGACGAGAATGCTTTCCATGATGACCTCATATCCTATAGGCTAATAAAGCCAGAAGTAGTCCTACAAAAGTAATCCCAGCAAAGCTGAGGACAATTTTGTTCTCACTCCAGCCCGAAAGTTCAAAATGATGGTGGATGGGACTCATCTTAAAGATGCGTACACCCCTTGTCTGGAAAGACCAGACCTGAAGGATAACAGAGAGGCTCTCCGCAATATAAATGATGCCTACAAAAAAGATAAATAAAGGTGTAGAACTAATCAGCATCATGGAGCCAATAAAGCCACCTATGGCCATGCTTCCCGTATCTCCCATAATCACCTTAGCTGGGAAACGATTGTAGTAGAGGTAACCCAGTAGTGCACCAAGAAAGATCACCGTTAGACGATAGAGTTCTTCTTGGAAAAGATCCTTGGTGACCCAAAGGAAAAAGAAGGCTACCACAAAGCTAACCGCTGTTAAGAGCCCATCTACTCCATCGGTGAGATTGGTGCTGTTGGTGAGAGCTGTCATAAAGAGGACGACAAAGGGATAGTAAAGAAACCCTAAATTCCAATAAGTGCTTGTAAAGGGAATCAGGATTCGTTGTGCTTCATTTCGAAGAAGATACGCAATAACAAGCGAAGCGAGAATCTGAAGAGCGAGTTTTTCTTTTGCTCCTAGTCCTTTGTTTTCTTCCTTAAACACCTTTAATGCATCATCAATAAAGCCTATAAGTCCAAAGAGAATCATAGAAAAGATCACCAGGACATGCTTGGCATCAAAACCTAAAAAGATAAAGCCAAGAAGGCTGGTCATAATGATAAAAGAGATGCCACCAATGGTGGGAACCCCTTGTTTTTTCTGATGAGATTCTGGAGCTAATTCATAGACATTTTGTCCAAATTTCATTTTTACCAGTAAGGGAATAAGGAAGTAAATAAAGACAATATTCCCAAGAGCACTGACCAAGAAGGCCATTATATTCATACAGTTTCCTCCCAATTCTCTAGTACCCGTTCAAGCTCAATGCTTCTCGAAGCTTTTAGAAGAACAAGATCGCCTTCTTTCAGCTCCTGCTTCAGTGTCCTACCTAGGGCAACAAGAGAAGTAAAATGTTGACTATTTTTGTGTTGCTCTCCAATCAGACCAGCATAGTCTCCCAAGGTATAGAGAGCATCAAGGGCCTGAATGGCATGATGAGAAGATAGATTACTATGTTCCTCTTCTGCGTAGCGTCCTAATTCGAGAACATCACCGATAACAGCGATGTGACGACGAGCTTCCATTGATAGTAGAGTTTCTACTCCAGCGATAATGGATGTTGGTGAAGCATTATAGGCATCGTTGATGAAACGGATACCTTGACGTTCCAGTTCAGCAAAGCGCATGGGCTCACCTGTATAGGCTCTAAGTCCCTCTACAATACTTTCTCTTGGAATCCCCATAAGTTCTGATGCTTCAATCACGAGAAGTGCATTCATCACATTATGCTTTCCACGGAGGGAAAGGTCAATCTTCATCTCATCATAGAAAAAGCTATAGTAACCATCTTTTGATGTGATCTCCCCTAGTTTGAGAGGATCTGGTGTGATGGCACAAAGCCCTTTCTTAACTTCTTTTTCTAACAGTGGATCAAAGGGATTCAAGATCAAATGATCCCCTTCCTCAAAGAAATCTGCCACCGACAGTTTCTCCTTGAGAATGTTCTCTTGACTTCCGACCATTTCAAGATGGCTGTTACCAATATTGGTTACCATGGCTAGATTAGGCCTAGAAATGGAAGCCAAAAGATGAATATCTCCCTTTTTCATAATGCCATGCTCTAAAACAAGCCATTTGGTATCCATGGGCATATTCAAAATGGTTAAAGGTAAACCAATGTCATTGTTAAAATTCCCTTTAGTGGAATACACATGATCCCTGTCATAGCGAAGAACACTATCCATCATGTTTTTGGTAGTGGTCTTTCCATTACTACCTGTCACGGCAATGACAAAGGGATTGATTTCTTGGCGTAGCTTAGCTGCAAATTCATGTAAACTTGCATAGCCACTCTCTACTGGATAGAGATCATATCCCTGAAGATTTTCTTTGTTTTCTTCATAGTAGTCATGCTCCACCAGGGCGGCTTTAGCTCCCTTACGGAAGGCTTCCTCGATGAAGCTGTTTCCATTAAATTTTTCACCCACGATGGGGATATAGAGCCCCCCTTCAATTGGGCGTCTGGTGTCGATAAAAACACCATTAAATTCTCCTGCTAAGAGCCGATTAAACACTGTGTCCTCCTAAAAATCTTACTCATTTTATCATACCACAGTTTCTTGTCTAGATATAGCTTTTACGCTGTTTCCCAGCACTGGGAATTCTGTTGGCACGGAAGCTCTCCAATTGGTTTCCTTCGCGTTTTTCCATGGAGATCATCTTGCCATGTCGACCCAAGCGAAGAACTTGTACACCCTTGCTTCTCCTGGATTGTTTACTGGAGATCAGAGATGTGTGGACAAGGAGTACATTCTCTTTCTGGTTCATGTAGCGATAGAGCACCAGATCAATGTCTTCAGGAGCTGAGAGGATACCCACGAGTTTTTCACTTGTATCATAGGCGCCTACTAGCATCCGTCTTCTTGTTACCGTATCATAGGAGCTTAGATTAATTTTAGCAACCTTTCCATTTTCAAAGCCAAAGAACATATAACCTTCAAAGTCTTTGGTGATGGCTACATGAATGATCTCTTCATCATCTTCAATCTCTAGGAGACTAGGCAAGTAGATCCCTAGTTCCGAGGGTTTGGACTCTTCAAGTTCGTCCAGATAGAGTTTATAGACATCACCCTTATCCGTAAAGGCAAGGAGTTGATACCCTGTTGTACAACTGATTTCTTTGATGATCTCATCGCCATCTTTTAGGCGCTGCTCATAGCCTCGCTCATAGACAGCTGGTGAGATTCGCTTAATATAATCTTCTCGGCTAATGAGAAGCATGATGTCTTCTTCTTGAGCCTTCTCTTCTTCAATGATCTCTACCTTGGGTGGATCCATGAGTTTAGTCTTACGCTCTCTGGAGAAGGTTTTCATGATCTTCTTGAGTTCCTGTTCGATGACTTTTTGAATCTTCTTATCTGATCGATAGATTCCCTCTAGTCGCTTGATCTCATTTTCTAACTTTTTGGCTTCATCCAGTCGTGCTTCAATGACTTCACGGTTGATATGACGAAGGCGTATGTTAGCTACATATTCTGCCTGTTTTTCATCCAGCCCAAAATGTTCCATCAGGGCAGGAATAACCAAAGCTTCTTTCTTTGTTTCACGGATTAGTGCGATGACACGATCAATGTCAACAAGGATCTTTTCAAGACCTTGAAGTAAGTGCAAGCGCTCTCCATGAACTGCGACGTCAAAACGGATCCCTCTACGGATACATCCCATGCGAAAATCAATCCACTGCAACAAAATATCCCGGATTCCCAGTTGCATCGGAGCACCGCCAATAAGAAGATTAAAGTTACAGCTAAAGGTATCTTCAAGGGGGGTATCACGATAGAGCTTTGCGATGAGTTGCTCATAATCTGTAGCTCGTTTACACTCTATAGCTATCTTAAGTCCACCTAGATCGGACTCGTCTCGTACATCACTGATTTCCCTAAATTCACCATCCTTCATCAGATGGATGATGCGATCCATAATGGCCTCAATGGTGGTTGTATAGGGAATTTCTGTAATCTCTACACGCTGTTCCTTTTCGTGAACTGTCATATGGGCACGCATACGCAGGGTCCCTGTGCCATGATCGATGATTTGTTGCATGACTTTTTCATCCCGGAAAACATAAGCTCCCGTGGGAAAATCAGGTCCTTCAATCATGGGAAGAAGATCAGCTTTTTGATCTTTCATCAGTTCAATGGTGGCCTTACAAACATCATCCATATGGAAGGAACAGATGTTGGATGCCATACCTACAGCGATACCACGATTGGGATTAACCAGTATGGTTGGAAATTGGACAGGGAGAAGCAAGGGTTCGTAGAGCGTACCATCATAGTTTGGTACAAAGTCTACACGGTCTTTATCTACATCCTGAAAGATGTAGTTACAGATTTCCTCTAGCTTGACTTCAGTATAACGACTGGCTGCAGACTGCATGTCTCGGGAATAGACTTTACCAAAGTTACCCTTACTATCCAGATAGGGATAGAGTAAGCTCTCATTGCCTCTACTCATCCTCACTAAGGTTGCATAGATGGCTCCCTCACCATGGGGGTTCAGTTTCATTGTCTGCCCCACCACATTGGCGGATTTGGTCTTGTTGCCTTTTAAGAGTCCCATTTTGTACATGGTATAAAGAAGTTTCCTATGGGCAGGCTTAAAACCATCGATTTCTGGAAGTGCCCGTGAATGGATCACGCTCATGGCATAGGGCAGATAGTTTTCTTCTAAGGTGCGGCTGATATTTTCTTTTCTCAACTTGTTCTCACTTTCTATATTTTTCAGTCCAGCCGTGCTATACTTAGCTCAGGAGGCAGGATGAAATACTTACCTAATTTAATCACATGTCTTCGAATCCTTATTATACCATGGATTCCCTATGTATATAAAACACTAGATTCGCCCAGTCTTGCCCTAGCCCTTGTTGTCTTTGCAGCCTTTACGGATTTCTTAGATGGATTCCTTGCAAGACGCTTTAAGGCTACATCCATTGTTGGACAAGCACTGGATCCTCTTGCCGATAAACTCTTTCTTATTGTTATCCTCTGCACACTTTTTTCTGCACAGAATTTACCGGCTTGGCTTTTCTATGCCTATATCGCTTTAGAACTCTTCTTTATCCTCATCAGTGCCTTTCTCTGGTTCTATGAGAAGGATCTCATTGTCAAAGCAGGTCCCTTTGGAAAGGTGGCTACAGCTCTCTTCTTTCTCTTTAGTGTGCTGAGCTTTACCTCCATTCCAAAGCACTATCTGCTACCTGGCTTTTATCTGATCTTCTTCATCAAAGTGCTGGCCATGATTAACTATGGCACTCAGATTTTACAAGAAATAAGCCGAAAAAAGAAACTTCATTATAAATCCAAAAAAGACCCTGATTCCTAAGAATCGGGGTCTTCTTCATCATCAATAAACTCATAATCCACTGTTGGTTCAGCTGGCTTCTCCTCTTCTCTTCGATACATGCTTCCCCTGCTAAGAAAAATCAACACAAGGATTAAGACAAGCAAGACGGGATTGGAAAGAATCCCAAAGACCAAGGTCCCAAAGAGTCGAAGGACAAAAATAAGAATGAACACAGCAAGAAGCAGGAGAAAGAAACATCCCATTCCTGAGCTTCTATAAGTTCTCATGATACTCCTCCATGATGGCTGCACCTGCAGAGGCACCTAAGCGTGAGGCACCAGCTTCAATCATGGCCTTGGCATCAGCTAAGGTCCTGATTCCGCCTGAGGCTTTGACTTTAGCTTTGGCGTGTTTTGCCATCAGGGAAACGATCTCTACTGTAGCACCTTCTCCAAGAAAGCCTGTAGAGGTCTTGACATAATCGGCGCCTGCAGCATCGCTCAGTTCACAAGCTTTGATAATGAGCTCAGGACTGAGCTGACTTGTTTC
>CAMFGQ010000023.1 GCA_945950065.1 uncultured Clostridia bacterium | reverse complement strand
GGTTTGTTCTCTACTAAATTGTTGTTTCTATTTATTCTTCGTTGATTTTCTTTTTAAAAATGATGACGTATTTCTGAATCGAAAAAGCTCCTGTTTTTTCATTAGGAACAGCCACCAATTGTTGCAATTCCCAACCTTCTGCGGCTCGTTCTTTGATGATCTCCACTGAACGATCAAAGGATGCAGTGGGTCCCGTTTTGAATGATGATTGAATCTGTACTTCTACAAAGTCATACTGGAACATGTATACCCTCCTCGATAAGTTGATACAGAATCTCTTCTTAGGTAAGTTTTATTCTTTCTATAAGCATTTTATCCATATAGCCTAATCTTTCAACTTAAATAAAGTAGGCGCCTGTTTTAACTTTTGTGTCTTTGGATAGTAGGGACATCCTTCTAGGAGACACTGGCGATTCATTGGAAAGTAGGTACAGACCGGAAGGACTGGATATAGCTTCACACCATAGGCTTCTTCGATCACCTTAGATGCCTCTAAAAGTGCAGTAAAAGTATTTCGCTTACAGCAGCGTGGTCCACCAAGCTCTGCGATTTTCAAATGAGCTAAAGCCGCTGCACGATTAGATAATGCCCAGCTATCCGTGGTTAGAGGTGTAGCCCCAGACAGCACGCTAAAGAAGATTCCCACGGAGATGCTGGCACCACAAGAACCCCAGTTTCCACAGACACCACCAGGGACTTTCGAACCACGTCTTAGGATTTCTTTTGCTGCCTCATCAAAGTCTACCTCTCCCCCAGCATTCTTATAAGCAACAAGAAGAGCTAGGGCTACAAGACTATGATGCTCAGGACCATGCATATGAACACCTTCTTTGTCCATCATGGACTGGGCTACCTTAATGGGATCAGTGAACGTATTTTTATAGACTTCTTCCATCAGGGACACCAGTGCTTTTTTACCATGACATGCATCACAGACAAAATGACCCTTAGGACAGGATACATTGGAGCGTGTATCTTTACCACAGAGCATACAGTGGAGGGTTTCTTCCTCCCCATAATGGAGTTCCTCTCCACAGATAAGGCAACCAAATTTATGGGATTCTTTTGTAGACAAATTGATCTTTTTCATGAATCAGTTCAAATCCTTCCTGAAAGCTTCTTAGACTATCGATGTTTATTTCCTTTGCGCGCACCAGATGACCAGCCAGTGAGCCTCTTAATTTCTTTTTTTCATAGGTAGATATTTTTTTCTTCTCATCCACAAACTCTACATCAATGACTCTGGTTTTCTTGCGGTTGATGAGACTGCTAAACTCCTTGCTAGCAAGATTCAGAACAGTTTGACCAGAGAAAAAGTCTTCTACCTTCTTTTTCCAAAGGGTTTTAATGCTTGTCTCATCTAGCTTTAACTTTACCATAAAATCCAACCGATAGGGCCAGATCTTTTCATCTGCATAAAGGGGTCCATAGAAGGCTGATAGCACCACTAAGTGATGCTTTAGAAACTGTTTCTCTTTCGCATCGAAGGGGATTTTTCTTAGTTCGCGAAAAGCAATGCCATCATAAAGCTGATAGGCAGGAAGTTGATTGAATTGTCCGAGACTTTCTATGTTTTGTTTTACGAACTGGCTTTTCTTCAGGCTAATCCCATAAAGCTCGCTGAGTTCCTCCTGAGTAAACTGGAGTAGAGCCCTCTGAATTTTCTTTGTTTCATCTAGTAGTTGTTTTCCCTGAGTAGTTTTGTGTTCATCAGACTCCATCATCTCTTTACTTGGCGAGAGGAGAATAAGATCTGCTATTTCATTTTTCATTGTATTCACCTACAGTTAGCGTAAAGAGAGCCCCGGTTAAGGGGCTACTTTTTACTTAAACAGTCCTCCCAGTAGATCATCTACGATAGAACCATCCTTATCTTTATCAAGTACTTGTTTGGCGAGGTCTAAGAGTCCTCCTGATTTACCGCTTAATTCCTTTGTTAAATCTGGTAAATCAGCTGGTTGTAGATTCTCTGCTTTTTTCTTTTTTGAAAGCATAGACAACACCAGTGGTGCCAGGATCAATAGAAGTGTACTGGTCTTTGCTCGAGGAAGGCCTGTCTTCTGCTCAATCTGGCTTTCTACTTCGGATTTTCTGTTACCGAAAATGTGATCCAACATTTTTGAACTATCGTCTCTGTCTAAGCCCTTCACCAAGGAATCTAAGCTCATAGGGTCATCTACGTGATCATCTAAAGCTCTAGAGAGTGATTCTGCACCCTCCTGTGTAGAGGCATTTCTCTGTAATGAGGCTAAGATTTCAGGTAGCGCAAGTCCTGCAGCACTTTTAAACATGTCGGGACTGACATCGAGATCCTTGTGTGCTTGTGATCCACCAAGTTGCTCGATTAACATACTTAAAATATCCATCATCCATTCCTTTCCGGTTCAGTGATACACTTTTTTTACCCGAAAAAGAAAATATTACACAGAGAAGAAGTCTTTGACAATCCTTCTTCTTTTTTCTTTATTTTCTAGATGAAGGTGGATGTCTTTTGTCGTGGGAAGTCGAAATACTTTTCCCTTTATGATGCGCTTACTAACCGCATTACTGCCAAGAGAAAGGATTTCATGAGCATCTTCCATCATGCGGATGTTATAGAGACAGGCTGTATTGCCTTTTTCATAACCTATGTTTTCACCTAGGTCCACCATGTTCTTCTGCCTATAAATGTAGTAAGGATGATAACCAGCTTCCTTTAAGATTTCATAGGCACCATCGATCATTTTAGCGGCTTCAGTCCCTTCTTCCACTTGTTTTAGCTTAGCACCTTTCTTAAGCGAAAGATTGTGTACTGTAATGTTGTCTGGTGCATAGCCAATAAGTTCATGGAGGGATTCCTGAAAGCCATGAAGGGTTTCACCAGGGAGTCCAGCAATCAGGTCAGAGCTGGTGATGAGACCCCTGTCTTTAAATTTTCTGATCCACTTACTCAAGTCTTCTGTTTCAGGACGACCAAGAAGTGGCATCACTCCCTTAGTAAGGGTCTGGGGATTCAGACAAACCCGTGTGGCAACATTAGCTACTAGATCTGCTTTGCCCTCTGTTAAGACATCGATTCGTCCACCTTCGAAAGTAAACTCTTTAATCTCATGAAAGTCCTCTAAGGCATGAAGAAGTTCTCTAAGATCTTCTTCTTCCAGAACCCAGGGCGTACCTCCTCCAACATAAATACAGTCCACCGTCTTCTTGTGTTTCCTAAGATATTCTTTAGCAAAATGCAAATCTTCAAGGAGCTCTTGAAGATATCTTTGTGCAAGTTTCTTCTCATAGGGTCGTGTATGAAAAGAACAATAGCTACACACAGTAGGACAAAAGGGAATTGAAAGATAGAGGGAAAGTTGATCACGATCTTCTTCATAAATATTTTGCTGATTCTCTGCGATTTCAAGTAGAAGTTTCGCCTTCTTTTCAGACAAACGATCGCGGGAAAGAAGACCATGGTAGATCTCTTCCATGGTCTTTCCCTGTTCTTTTTCAAGATGCACAATTTTTAATGGTCTTACCCCGGAAAGAACTCCCCAGGGTGATCGACTTGTATAATGTTCTGAGAGTGCGTCATAGATTTCTGTCAAAAAATAATCAGTGGTTTTCAAGGAGATCTTGTGTTTAGGGAAGGTAAACACATTATCCTCAAAGACCATATCGCTGTTTTCATCTCCCCACTGAATCTCATCAAAAAAGGTAAGCAGGAAATGATAAAGCTTAATTGCCCGTGGATCATTACTGTAAAGCGTCATCACGGAAATAAGGGTTTCTTACCTTCTCATAGCCAATGGAGGTTTGCACACCGTGACCGGGATGCACCCTTGTTTCATCGGGAAGAAGGTAGAGCACATTGCGGATGGAGTTCTCAAGGGCATGGTAATCGCCACTAAAAAGATCGAAGCGTCCGATACCCAATTTAAAGAGGGTATCCCCAGTGAAGACATCTTCACCTAGTAGATAGCAAACGCCACCTTTTGTATGACCAGGAGTATGGAGACAATCAATTTTGGCCCCCGCAAACTCCAACTGAGCACCATCTTTGATGTAGTTCACATCATGAATGACCATACTCTCCCCTGTCATCATGGTAGAGTGATTATGCCGGGGATCTTCCAAAATTTCTTGTTCATCTTCGTGGGCATAGACGGGACAATTGTATAGTTCTCTAAAATAATTAACTCCCATTATGTGATCGCTGTGACCATGGGTGAGTAGAATGGCTTCCACTTCAATGTTGTTTTCCTCAATAAAATCCTTGATACGTTGGTGAGCAAGTCCAGGATCCACGATAAATCCTTTTTTACTGTCCTCATCATAGTAGACATAACAATTGACTCCCATACCGGGAAGGAGAATACGTTCGATCATTAAAATTCCTTTCTACTATCCACTAAAATCGTTACAGGTCCGCTGTTGACCAGCTCAACATCCATATGGGCAGCAAACTGCCCTGTTTCAACTTTGTGACCCATGGTTTCCAGTTTTTCTTTCATGGCTAGATAGACCTCTTCTGCTTGTTTGTGGGCTGCACTTCTTGAAAAGGAAGGTCGATTTCCCTTACGCATATCCCCATAGAGGGTAAATTGACTAATGAGAAGAATCTCACCCTTAACAGCTGCTAGGTTGAGATTCATTTTGCCTTCTTCATCTTCAAAGACACGAAGTCCGTCTATCTTTTTCGCTAGATAGGCTAGATCCTCATCTGTGTCTTCTTTTTCCACAGCAAGGAGTACCACATAGCCCTGATCTATTTTTCCAAGCACAGCTCCATCTACACGAACCTGTGCTTCACTAACACGTTGTATGACTGCTCTCATATTCGATGAACTCCTAATACACTATTCACACCCCTGAGTTTTGCCATCACCGTTTGCAGTTCCTGAGTGTTTTTTACATCGAAACTGACAATGATCCGTGCGACATGATCATTGTTCACTCGTGCACTGACACTGGTCAAGGTAAAGGATAGATTTTGGATCAGGCCCGTTACATCCATCAGAAGACCTGGTCGATCACGTCCAATGATCTTTAGACTGGCAGAATGGGTGGTTTTAATGGAATCATCCCAATGCACCTCAATAAAGCGGTTCATCTCATCCTTGCCCTTACTAAAGTTGGTGCAATCACTCTTATGAACGGTGATGCCACTGCCCCTAGTAATGTAGCCAATGATGGAATCTCCAGGTAAGGGGTTGCAACATTTTGCAAAGCGGACTTGTAGATTGTCCATGCCCTCCACCACAATTCCAGAATCAGGGCTCTGAGAACGACTCTTGCCCAGCTGGAGACCTTTTTCTTCCATGCCAAGTTGTTCTTTAATGACGGGAAGAATTTGTCTGAATCCAATGCCACCGTAACCTACAGCTGCATAGAGATTCTCCATACTTTTCAGGCTAAGTTTATCCAGAAGAATCTCATTTACCTTGGGGGTAAAGGCTTCTTTTAGACTGAGATTGTACTTACGCAGACTCTTTTCCAGCACCTCTTTGCCTTTGTCAATGTTCTCAAGTTGGCTTTCCTTCTTAAAGAAACTTTTAATTTTGTTACGGGCTTGAGAAGACTGAACAAAGTTTAGCCAGTCACGACTGGGGCCCTGTGAACTCTTTGAGGTCAAAATCTCAACGATATCCCCTATCTTCAGTTTATAGTTCAAGGGGACAATGCGACTGTTGACCTTTGCACCAACACATGTGTTCCCTACATCGGTATGGATTTTGTATGCAAAGTCAACAGGTGTGCTTCCATCAGGTAATTCAATAACTTTTCCCATGGGGGTAAAGACATAGACATGAGTATTGTAGAGGTCCATTTTCACCGTCTGAAGAAATTCAGCAGGATTCTCTACTTCCCGTTGCCATTCCATCATCTGATCAAGCCAATTAAAATCACTTTTACGGGTAAGGGAGGCTTGATCTTCCTTGTACTTCCAGTGAGCTGCAATTCCATACTCAGCAACGCGGTGCATTTCTTCCGTACGGATTTGCATCTCAAAGGTATCAGCATTCTCCCCAAGAAGGGTGGTATGCAAAGATTGATACATATTGGGTTTGGGCATGGCAATATAATCTTTAAAACGTCCAGGAATAGGCTTCCACCTACTGTGAAGGAGTCCTAGAACAGCATAGCACTGGGCAACCTCTTGTACAATGACACGAATTGCAGTCAAGTCATGGATCTCTTCAAAAGCACGATTTTTTTGCGTCATCTTTTTATAGATGCTATAGAGATTCTTAGGTCGTCCATAAATGATGTGCTGAATCTTTTCTTTATCTAAGAGTTCATCAATTTCGGCAATGATACGCTGAATGTTGGATTCTCGTTCTGCACGTTTTTTATCCAAACGGTTGGCTAAGTCGTGGTATTTTTCAGGTTCAAGATAGTAGAAGGATAGATCCTCTAACTCCCACTTGAGTTTAAAAATACCAAGACGATGTGCAATGGGAACATAGATTTCCAAGGTCTCATTAGCATTGCGAAGTTTCGACTCTTGGCTCTTCACCCGTAAGGTACGCATGTTGTGAAGGCGGTCAGCCAGTTTCACAATGATGACACGAAGATCCTGGCTCATGGCCATAAGCATTTTTCGGAAGTTTTCCGCCTGTTGGAGTTCTTTGCTCTCATAGCGAATCTTCTCTATCTTGGTAACTCCATCTACGATTGCAGCGACATCAGGGCCAAACAGCTCCGTTACTCCTTTATAGCCATAGGACGTATCTTCAATGACATCATGAAGTAGACCAGCAATCAGAGTCTCATCGTCCATATCAAGGCCAGCAAGAATGAGACTCACCTCTGCTGGGTGTGTCACATACTTCTCACCTGATTGACGAAATTGACCTTCATGGGCCTTTTCTGCAAAACTAAAGGCATCCCCTAATCGTTTTAAATCATAATTGGGATTAATCTCCTGTAGTCGTTGTAAATAGAGTTCCTTTGTCATAGCTCTCCTTAATAACAGATGATGCTTTTAACGGGGTAGTCCCCTAGTTTACTTCTTCCATCTAAAAAGCCAAGTTCAATCAGATACAAGTACCCAGCAACCTCACCACCTAACTCAATGGCCATGTCGCGCATGGCAGCAGCTGTGCCACCTGTCGCAAGGAGATCATCCACAATCAGAACCTTTTGTCCTGGTTGAATGGCATCTTCATGAATTTCTAAAAAATCCGTTCCATACTCTAAATCATATTCTTTACGTAGCACCTTAGCAGGGAGTTTTCCTGGTTTTCGTACAGGAATTAGACCCTTTCCACAGGCATAGGCTAAAGGTGCTCCCACAATAAAACCTCTTGCTTCAGCAGCTAAGACTAGATCAAACTCAAAGTCTTTACTGGCTTCAACCATCACATCAATGGCCTCACAATAGGCCTTTGGGTCCTTTAAGAGTGTAGTAATATCCTTAAAACTAACGCCTTCAATGGGATGGTTTTCAATTTCACGAATGGATTTAATCAATTCCACCTTGATCCTCCTTCACACGCTGGATCATTCGATAGGTTGGCGAAGTCTCCAGATTCATTTTTTCATTCCTGTTTTTCAGTTGATAAAAACAGGTCCTCTTGTCACTAGTATACGAGAGAAGTTCCAGTTCTTCAAATATTTTTAAGCTAATCATGGCAAGCAGTGGCCGATTGGCACGATTCCATGAAAACTGATTGTCTTGTTTTCGGAGCCAGTTGTAAATTTTGACCAGATCTTCTCGTTGAGGGAGATCATCCAGTAATTCTCTTGTTTCCCCTTTAAAACTTTCGGGATGAGGAAAATGAAGAGGAAAGGAAGCATCACCTTTACGGAAAACTCTTCCTTCTTCAAAAGAAGGATAGATGAATTCCTGTCTCTCTCCTCGATAGTCCATGAGGGAATCGGCTAGCCCTTGATAGAAGGGTAAGAACAGGGAACTTTGTCCTAAGCTTGGCTCACTAGGTCGAAGATCCCTAATCTGCAGTTTCAGACTTAGAATGCCTCTAAACTGACTTTCACTCATGGTAAAGAGCACGTCGTAGCTTCCTGGATCCATGGGAGAAAGCGAGGGATCAAAGTGAATAAACTCAAACAAGCGATCCCCATCCTTCATCAGAAGTAAAAACGCCTTTCCGCTGTTTCCAAGTTTTCTTTCTTCCACAAAACTTAGATTGCTGAGCTTAAAGACAGGCTGTGGATTGCCTATGCCAAAAGGCGCTAGGAAATTCAGTTCATCCAGTAGACTTAAGGTAACATCTCCTGACTCTAAGGAAAGATAGGAGAATGTCTTTCTAGTATCCAGAAAATCCAGATTGTCCTCTGTATAGGCATGAATCTTATTGCGGAAATTCTCGAATTCCCCCTCCACCACCTGTAGCCCCGCAGCCTTATCATGGCCACCATAATGAGCAAGATAATCCTTGGAGTCTTCTAATGCGCTAAGGATCGAAAAACTTCCAACACTGCGACAAGAGCCAGATAAGCTCTCATCCATCAAAACACTAGGCTTACGATAGGCTTCGCTTAAACGCGAAGCAACAAGCCCTAGAACACCTTTTTTCCATGGTCCCTGTAGGACAATCATGGGAGAATCCTTGTCTAGCTTTTCCTCTGCTTCAAGCAGTGTTTTTCTTTCCTCTTCTTTTCGCGCTTCGTTGTTCTCTTTCAGAGCTTCAGCAAGTTTTGGTGAATCACCTATGCCACGTAACAGATTTAGGGCAATGGATGGGTCTCCCATACGTCCAGCTGCATTGAGCATGGGTCCAAGCTGAAAGCCTACCTTTGTAGCATCAAGCTGCTGATCACCTGTCACTTCTAAAAGTGCTCTAAGGCCAGGATGGGATGTCTTGCTATAGGCCTCTAGCCCCTGTTGCACCATCCAGCGATTTTCTTTTTGTAAAGGCATCAAATCACAGACCGTGCCCAGCATAGCATATACAATTGCCTCCTTTGGAAGCATGTAGTCGTAGTGTTTACTGAGGTAACGGGCAAGTTTATAGGCGACACCCACCCCAGCAAGATAAGGAAATGAATAGCCTAATTTAGGGTTCATAATGGGTGCATCAGGCAGAATGTCTCCAGTTTCATGATGATCCGTGATCAGCACATCGATTCCTCTAGCCTTGAGGGCTTCAACTTCCTCTACTGAGCTAATGCCACAGTCAAAACTGATGAGAAGGTCTACTTCAGGCAGCTTCTCTATGGCCTCCATGGTGATGCCGTAGCCTTCTTCATAGCGGTTAGGCAAAAAGGAGTCAACATGAACCTTGTTCTCCTCAAAGAATTGCAGCATCAGAGCAAGACTAGTCAGTCCGTCCACATCGTAGTCGCCAAAGAGAAGGATTCTCTCTCCTTTTTTGATGGCTTGGTGAATGCGCTCTGCGACCTCATCCGTTCCAGGAATGACCTCATGTGCTTCCCTTGGATGAAGGAAGTCAAGGATGTCTTCCTCCTCTTCAAACTGCTCTAGCAAAAAAGTAGCTAAAGCAGGAGAAAGCCCAAGCGCATGGGCCAGGGCTTTACTTTCTTCATCCACGCTGATCTCTTTCCATTGATGATCATAGTAGAGACTAGGCAGCATTATTTATCCTTGCTAAGCAGTGCCCAGAGTGGACCTGCAAGACAGATGGAGGAATAGGTTCCTACAATCACGCCAAACATCAGAGGTAAGGCAAACTCCTTGACGGTTGGCACCCCTAACAAATAGAGGAAGAAGATCACCGAAAAGGTCGTAAGGGATGTAAGAAGTGTTCTCGAAATCGACTGGTCTACACTTTTTCCTGCAATCTCCATTTTTGGGGTTCCACGCATGTATTTGGCGTTCTCGCGGATACGGTCAAAAACGACAATGGTGTCGTTGATGGAGTAACCCAAAATGGTCAACACTGCAGCAATAAAGTTGCTGTTCACCGTCACATTAAAGAAGGCATAAATGCTGATCAAAATCAACATGTCGTGAACCAGTGCAATGATAGCGGCAACACCATAGTAAAACTGGAAGCGCACGGTAATGTAAATCAACATTCCCAGTGCAGCCAGACCCATGGATAAGAGCGCTTTTCTGCTTATTTCCTCCCCTACATTGGGGCCGAATTGTTCACCATCCATTTTGATGTCTTCAGGTAGAGATAAGCTCTGAATCAATTTCTGTTTAATGTCATTACGCTGATCCGTATCAAGGGACTCTCTGGTCTTGATAACAATGGTGTCATCATTAAGTCCGGCATGCTGTACAACAGGATCCAGGTCAAACTCTTTTAATGCATCCACAACATCTTTAGCAAGTATTTCTTTTTCAACAGGTAGGGTTAACATGGTTCCACCGGTAAAGTCAATTCCAAAATTCAAACCGGAAAAAAGGACCATGGCAAGCCCTGCCAGTATAACGACTAGGGAAAGTGCAAACCACACTTTATAATGTTTAACGATCTTCACGACTGCCTCCTTTTACCGCATAAAGTCTTGGGTTTTGAAGTGCGGGAACTCTACTGGAAAGTTGAAGCAGGTATCGTGTAAGAACTACCGCAGTGAAAAGACTCAGGACAATACCAATCATTAAGGTGATGGCAAATCCCTTAATAGGACCTTCACCAAAGTTATACAAAATCACTGCAGCAAGAAGGGTTGTCAGATTGGAGTCCATGATGGTCGTCATGGCCTTTTTAAAGGAGGCACGAATGGATCCACCTAGACTCTTACCTACTTTCATTTCTTCACGGAGACGCTCAAAGATGATGACATTGGCATCAACCGCCATGCCCACACTGAGCACAAGACCAGCAATCCCAGGAAGGGTTAAGGTTGCGTTAAAGAAAATCATTACGATAAAGAGCAGCGCTGCATAGAGAACCAGAGCTAAACCAGCAAGAAATCCTGCATAGCGATAGCGAAGGAACATAATGACAAGGATAGCAATAAATCCAATGATTCCTGCTTTGACGCTCTGCTCCAAGGCTTTTCTTCCCAGAGTAGCATTGATAAATGTAGTTTGAATCTCTTTCAGTTCAATGGGTAGTGCTCCACCCCGAATCAGAGAAGAGAGCATAATGGCCTGCTCTGATGTAAAGCGACCTTTAATGATCAAATCTTTTTCATTTAAATGGCTAGATACCATAGGTGCACTGATGACAGAGTCATCGAGAACAATGGCAATCTGACCTACTTTTTGTGTATAGTTGTCAACAATGTCCTTGGAGGCATCAGAGAAAATCTTGCTTGCTTCATCACTGAGTTTCAAGGTGACAACAGGAGCACCTTCATCAACAGCCACACCGGCGTTTTCAAGTTTATCGCCTTTAAAGAGTAATTTCCCAGGGAAATTCTCTTCATCAAAGGGCATGCTTTCTGTAACCATGGCATCTTCATTGACTTGATAAAAGCCTAAGACAGCGGTCTTCCCTACCTGGGCTAATGCTTCATCTACATCCTTTGCCCCAGGAAGCTCAATGCGAATACGATTGCTTCCCTGTTTTGTGATGTTGGGTTCCGTCAAGCCAAAAGAGTCAATGCGATTCGATAGAACGTTTTTCGTTTGTTCTAACATCACAGCAAAGTCCTCATCACTGAGATCCTTTTGTTCACCCTCAAAGACGATGGCTACCCCACCTTCAATGTCAAGGCCTAAATTGAGCTTATTCACCCAAGGCCCGACTCCTGCAATCCCCTGAAATGTAAGCACTGCTAGAACAGCGATTACAATGAGGAGGAGAACAAGAATCAGTTGACTGCGTTTACTCATGTTTTTCTCCTTCGTTCCGATATTGTTGTGCTAAGTCTGCGTAAGCACGATTTTGCGAGAGATGTTTCTTTAATTCTTCTTCTGTCAATTCACGGACAATTTTTGCTGGAGAACCCATAACTAGTACTCCAGGAGGGATTTCTTTTCCAGCTGGAACAAGACTTCCTGCTGCTACCCATGAACCTCGTCCAATATGACATCCATCAAGAAGAATAGCGCCCATGCCAATCAGACAATCATCCTCGACGACACAAGCATGTACAATTGCACCATGTCCCACTGTCACATTGGCACCTACAACACAAGGCAGGGTATCCGTAATGTGTAGGAGGCATAGGTCCTGTATATTTGTATTTTCCCCTACTTCGATTCTATTGTAATCGCCACGTAAGACTGCTCCTGGCCAGATACTAGCTCCTTTATGCAGGAGTACATCACCAATGACCACTGCACTGGCGTGGACGAATGCACTAGGATGAATGTGGGGTACTTTCTTAGTTTTCACTTTTTTCTCGCTTCTTTACAGCTAAATAGATAGCTAATTCCAGTCGTTTTCTCATCATATGACAACCGAGTTCATAGGGGATCTTCATATCGCCCTGATGATGCCACGCATTGGCATGACAGCCACCAGAACAGTGGTATTTCGCCCAGCAATCTTGGCAAATCTCTTTATCCAGTACACTGAGATGAAAGAATTCTTCTCGTTTGCTCTTTTGCGTAAAACCATTGTCTAAATCACCTAATTTAAAGGCTTCGTTGCCAACAAATTGATGACAGGGATAGAGTTCACCAAAAGGAGTGACTGCAATGTACTCACTTCCTGCTCCACATCCCATGGATTTTTTAATGGCACAGGGACCTCCACTGAGATCTAAAGCAAAGTGAAAGAAGTCAAATTCCTTCTCGGTACCATAGGTTTCAAGCATGTACTCAGCAAGTTTATCATATTCAGCATAAATTGTGGGTAAATCTTCTTCTTTTAATGCATAAACTTCTGAAGGATCACAGACCACAGGCTCCATGGAAAGAGATGTAAAGCCTTCCTGTGCCAAATGGATGAGATCTTCAGAAAAATCTAGGGATAATCCAGTATAGGTCCCCCGGATGTAATGGGGCTTATCTCCCCTAATTTGACTAAAGTATTTGAGTTTAGGCAAAATGATGTCATAAGAACCATCACCAGAGATGGTTTTGCGTAGGGCATCATTGGTGGAGGGTCTTCCATCAATGCTCAGCACCACATTATCCATGACCTCATTGAGATAGTCTGATGTTTTTTCATCCAAGAGCATGCCATTGGTGGTCAGGGTAAAGCGAAACTTTTTATTCTTCGTTTTTTCAATTTCCCTGCCATAGGCAACAAGACCCTTTACCACCTCCATGTTCATCAGTGGTTCGCCTCCAAAGAAATCAACCTCTAGATTTCTACGCTGACCACTATGTTCAACAAGAAAGTCCAAGGCCTTTTTACCGGTTTCAAGGGTCATGACTTCACGATGACCTTTAAAGTCTCCCTGGGATGCAAAACAATACTTACAACGCAAATTACAGTCATGGCTTACATGTAAACACATGGCCTTAATGACTGGTGCAAGTGGAAATTCTTTTCGCAAGCTTTCCATTTTATCTTCACTATAGAGTTGTCCTCTTTCACGAAGCAGAGCAATCTCTTCTAGAGCTTCCTCAGTTTCTTCTTTTGAGTAGCTCCAGTCTTCAGGAAGTTTTCCCGTTAAAGGTACTTCCTCTATTAATAAGTCATAGACAAGTGGATCAACTACGTGGATGGCTCCACTGGCCACATCCATGACACAATATACATCTTTATGGTTAAAACAATGAATCATTCTTACTCCAAATGAAAATGCAGCCGTAGCTGCACTCTCTCTTTACCGGATGACTTATTTTTGTTCACATCCTTGATTTCCAACGGTACAGGAGGTTTTACAAGCTGATTGACAAGAAGTTTGACATTCTCCACATCCCATGGTGTTGGTCTTCTTATCGCCTTCATAAATCGTTTGAATACGTTTCATTTCTTCTCCTTCTAAAGGGATGACTCCCTTAAAAACAGGTCGAGGAAAGCCTTCATAGGCTAGAGCAATGCACTTGACACCTTTTTCATAGGCCTCCCAAAAGGCTTTAGTATAAGCCCTATCCTTGGGATTTGGTGCAAAGCTCTGGCTCCTCGTAAGTACAATATAAATTAAATATGCTTTGGTTGACTGTGCTAGATGGGATAGTTCCTGTAAGTGTCGAATTCCACGTTCTGTGGGAGCATCTGGAAAATAGGCCTTACCCTGAACATCTAAAGTAACACCCTTAATCTCAAGATAAGCTTCACCAATTTTGAAATCCAAGCGTGAGCGTGAACTTACAGAAACTTCGGCCTCAAGTTCACCTTCCAGTCCTAAAAAATCAAGCTCTCCTTTGAGATAACTCTCTTTAAAGAGCTGATTGGGCATGGATGAATTGATGCTGAGCCAATAGTCTTCCTTTTTCACTCCCTCAATGGAGTAACGATACTTTCTGCTACTTCCCTCATGATCTTTCAAATAAACTTGATTTCCTTCGAAAAGAAGTTCTTTGCATCGACCCGTATTGGGAACATAGACAGTCGTTTCTTCTCCAGCAAGTTCAACCCGGGCAACAAATCGATTGTCACGCCTGATGAATCTTGCAGGGATCACTCGTTTTCAACAGATCCTACAGCCCATCGCTTAATCTTCATGGATGTGCCATTGACGTCTACAGTAATAAAATCATCGCCGAGTTTTTCAACTTTACCAACAAAACCACCGATGGTGACGATTCGATCACCTACCTGCAGATTATCGCGCATTTGTTGTGCTGCTTGTGTCTTTTTACGATTAGGACGAATCAGTAAGAAATACATTAAGGCAAACATCCCACCGTAAAGTATAAAGATGAAATATGGACTTTGTGACATAATAAAACTCCTTTCTTCTCTGTCTTATGATACACTAGGAAGCTTTCTTTAGCAATGAGTTTTCATCACCTGCTATAGCCCATCAGGCTATAGAGCTCCTCCCTGACTTCTCTTGCTTCATCCCTAAGGATGCTCTCTCGTAATCTTTCCCCTAGTCCGATCATAAAGTGAAGATTATGAAGACTAAGGAGCATGGCGCTAAGGATTTCTCCAGCTTTATAGAGATGGCGTAGATAGGCCTTAGTATAACTCCTACAACAAGCACAATCGCAGTTTTCATCCAGGGGACTAAAGTCACGTTGATACTGGGCTCGTTTGATGGAGACCATTCCTCTACTGGTCATGGCTAGACCGTGTCGTGCAATTCTTGTTGGATGCACACAGTCCATCATATCAATCCCCCGCAACACACCCTCCACAAAATCCTGAGGCGTACCTACTCCCATAAGATAGCGTGGCTTGTCTTCAGGAAGATACTGGGGCAAGTAATCCAAAATCTCCAGCAT